>JBAVMB010000542.1:0-5422 GCA_049689615.1 Allostellaceae bacterium | reverse complement strand
GTTCGGTCCGATAAGACCCATGATCTCGTTGGTGCGAAGATCGAAAGTGATGTCGTTCACCGCGACGAGGCCGCCGAAACGCTTGGTCAGGCCGCGTATTTCAATACGGGCGGGACCACTCATTCGCGTTCTCCGGCGCGCAGCGCATGGCCGAGGAGCCCATCCGGGAAGAACAGAATGACGGCGAGCGCGATCGCGGCGACGACAAAGGTGTTGAGCTCACCGATCGGCCGCAGCAGCTCGTTCGCGAGGATCAGGAATATCGCGCCCAGTATCGAGCCGAGGATCGTGCGCCGGCCGCCGAGCACTGCGGCGATAATGACCTGCACGCCGATCGCAATGCTGACCACCGTGTCGACCGAGGCGGCTCCCATGTAGAAGATGAGCATTGCGCCGGCAACGCCCGAAAATAGCGCGCTAACGCAAAACGCCGCGATCTTGTGCTTGGTGACGTTGAAGCCGAGGGCTTGCGCTTCGATGGCGTCCTGGCCGGTCGCCTGCAGGATGAGGCCGAGCGCCGAGCGCGACAGCGTATAGAGAATGACGGCACACACGACGAGAAACGCGAGCGCGTACCAATAATTGACGTTGGCATCGATTGACAGAACATCGGGCACGGTCATACCGATTTCACCGCCGGTGATGCCGGCGAAAATGACGATCGCGTATTGCAAAAGCAGCACGGCAACCAGGGTGACGACGCCAAAATAGGGCCCGCGCAGCCGTAACGCCGGCAGCGCCATCAATAACCCGCCGATTACCGCCGCCACCGCTCCGGCGACGATACAAAGCACCATTGGCCAGTGGAGCACGCAGTTCACGATCCCCGCGGCGTAGGCTCCAACGCCGATCAAGAACGTCGGTCCGAAATTGACCTCGCCGGCGTAACCGAACAGCAGGTCCCACGCCATGGCGAAGACGCCGAAGTAATAGGCGGCGGTGAGAACGCCGAGCAGGTAGGCCGAGAGCCAGAATGGCAAGACCGCGGCTGCCGCCACGACCACAACCGCAATCCAAAACAGGTACGCGCGCGGCAGACGTTTCATTTCGCCTCCCGCTAACGCCGGCCGAGAATGCCCTGGGGCCTGAAATAGAGCACCAGGATGAGGAGCAAAAGCGGCGGGATCGGGCGCAGGGTCGGTGCTACGAGATAGGCGGTCAGTGTTTCGAGATATCCGACAACATAAGCTGCGACGAGCGAACCCTCGACGCTACCGAGCCCACCCAACACGACGATTGCGAAAGCGCTAGCGGTGAGCGGTCCGGTGTTGCTGGAGGCGACGCCGAGGAACGACGCGAGCAGAACGCCGGCGATGCCGGAGAGCACGCCGTAAATGGTCCATACCAGGAAATAAATCTGCGACAGCTCGAAGCCGAGCAGGGTCAGGCCACGCGGATTGATCGCGGCGGCGAGGAGCGCCTTGCCGCGCTGTGTCCGGTTGATCAGCAGCCAAAGCAACCCGATCACGGCCCACGAGACCGCGGCGATCACGATCTCGTTGCGGGGCGTGCGCACGCCGAAGATGTTGACGACACCGCCGATCAGCGGCCGCAACGTCACCGGATTGTCGGTGAAGATATAGGCCATCAGCTGCTCGATCATGATGCCCCAGAGCAGCGTGCCGGTGAGGATGAAGATCTCGGTCTCTTCGCGCGGAATGGCGGGCGAGCGCTCGATCGGTCGCACGACGATGAAATAAGTCGCATAGGCCATGAGCAAGCCGGCGAGAATTCCGGCCAACGTGCCGACATAGGTGCCGAAGCCCAATTGGCCGGCGACGAACCAACCGACCAGCGCCGCCACGACCATGATGCCGCCATGCGCGACGTTGAGGACGCCCGACACGCCGAAGATCAAGGTGAATCCCACCGCGGCCAGCCCGTAAAGCGAGCTGATGGCGAAGCCGTCGATCAGGATTTGCAGTGCGAGCATGCCGCTCCGTACGCCGGCGTTTTAGACCGGAATCGTTTCGACCACCGAGCGGGCGCGGGCCGCGGTACCCGAACGACATCGGGAACCGCGGTCCGGCGCCGTCACGTGGCGTTACTTAGCGGAGGCTTGCTGCGGCAGCTTGACGAAGGCAGGGAACGTGATCTTGGCCTTGACCTTGTCGGTCGGCCAGACCGTTACCTGTTTGCCGTTCTGCCATTGGATCATGGCGCCCGTCACCAAATCGGGCCCGTACTCGAGGGAGTGCGCCATGATATTGTCGCGGGGATAGAACTTGATCCGGCCAATGACGCCGACGTAATCGACCGTTTCGATCGCACTCACGAGCTTATCGGGATCGGTCGAGCCGGCGCGTTTGATCGAGTCGGCGATGACATGAATCATGTCATAGGTGGTATAGCCGACATAAGCCGGTGAGTCGCCGTAGCGTTTGATATAAGCCGCGGCGAACGGTTTCGTCTTCGGCGACAGCGCCACGTCCGGCGCGGCCAGCGTCTGGCTAATGACGCTCTCGGTCGCGCCATTCGTGTCTTTCCAGAAGGTGCTGGTCGTCGCTTGCGAACTGATGCCGCCCATCGCGATCGGCACCTGCTGCTCATGCCATTGCACGGTCGGCTGCACGCCGACATGGCTGATGCCGGTGATAATCACGTTGGGATGCTCGCCCTCGATCTTGTTGAAGATCGGCGTGAAGTCCGTGGTGTCCGGGTTGAACCGGATGTGGTCGAGCACCTTGAGGCCCGCCTTCGGCAGGCACTCGAGATAGCGCGCATCGAGCGGTGTCGTCCACGCAGCGTCTTCGCTCATGACGACGGCGGTCTTCATGTGGAAACCTTCGACCAGCGCGTCATGCGAGAAGTCGCAGATCGACTGCGCGATGAAGGCAGAGTTCAACGTTCCATCGAACGAATATTTGAAGTTGTTGTAATCGTCGTGAACGTGCTTCGTGATCTCCGTGCTTGCCGCGCCCGGCGTGATGTATGGCACATGCAGGCGTCCCGCCCATGGTTCGAGCGCCAGAGCAACTTCGCTGATATAGCTGCCGACCACCGCCACGACCTTGTCCTGACTGACGGCACGCTGGAAGGCACGCACGGCTTCGGCGGCCGACGAGTGATCGTCATAGGTGATGACTTGGATCTGGCGGCCGTCGACGCCGCCATGCGCGTTGATGTCGTCGGCAGCCATTTCCGCCGCCTTGGTCAACGATGCGCCGGCGACCGACGATTGCTCGCCGATGACACCGATTTTGATCGGCTCGGCCGCTTGGGCCGCGGTAGCGAACGTCAGAGCCAATGCCGCCGTCATCGCAGCGCCGGTCAGGACGGCCGGTGATTTCTGTGCGTAACTCATAAGGTTGTGTCCTCCCTGTTTTGTCGCGACCGCGGGCAGGACGTCTCCTCCGATGCAATAGACCGATGGAGATCTTTACGCCGCCGTGCGTCGGCGGCGCTGCCGTAGCGGATGGCGTGTCGGCAAGATCATGGCCCATCGGTGGTCGGGATTCCAGCGCAACCTCGATCGGCGAGGGCCCTTTGCCAACGATCGAGCTCCGCAAAAAAGGGCGCTGCGAGGCCGCTTTCCGCCGGCCGTTATCGTTCTCTTTCTGGTGCACCAGAGAACCCGTACCATCGTGGGGATCGGTCGACGCGGCCGACAGGTGGAAAGCGAGGGGACGATGGTGTCATTGAATCACGCCAATCGAATTGCCGCTGCGGTCGTGCCTTCATCCGGCGTCGATCGGTCACGGCGCGCGTTCCTGACGTCGTCGGTCGCGAGCGCAGCGGCCGGCATTGTGGCCGCTGCGGCGCTCGACCTTGCGGCAGCGCCCTCGGCGCGCGCGCAGACGACGCTCGATCCCGAAGGCGCGCTGCACGAAATGATGGAGGGCAACCGGCGCTTCGTCGAAGGCCTGATGACCTCTTTCAACGACGATCTCAAAATGCTCAAGGAGAAGACAGCAGAAAAGCAGGAGCCTTTCGCCGCATTGTTGTCTTGCGCGGACTCTCGGGTGCCGGTCGAGCTTATTTTCGATCAAACCATTGGGCATCTGTTCGTCACGCGCGTTGCCGGCAACGTTGCATCGTCCGAGATCATCGCCAGCCTGGAATACGGCGTCGCCGTTCTCGGCACCAAGGCGATCATGGTGCTCGGCCATGCCAATTGTGGCGCGGTGAAAGCGTCGATCGAAGCCAAGGCCGTGCCCGGACAGATCAGCGGGCTTTACCGCTACATCCGGCCGGCAGTGGACCAGGCGGGCAAGGATCTCGACGCGGCAATCAAAGCAAACGCGAAAATCCAGGCAGCCCTGTTGCGCGAATCCTCACCGGTGATTGCCGACGCCATTGAGAAGAAGCAGCTCACGGTCGTCGCCGCGGTCTATGACCTTGCGAGCGGCAAGGTGAACCAAGTCGACTGATCGCCGCTACTTCGCGCTTTCGGCCGCTTTGATCTCGCCACGCGCAATCGCGCGGAGGTGAACCTCATCCGGACCGTCGACGATCTGCAAGGCGCGGCCCCAGCTCCAGATTTCTGCCAGCGGCGTATCCTGTGTCAGGCCGGCGGCACCGAACACCTGCATGGCACGATTGGCAATCGTCACCTGCATGCGCGGCACCGCCACCTTGATCAACGCGACTTCGCGCCGCGCTGCCTTATTGCCGGCCTTATCCATCAGCCACGCTGCCTTCAGCACCAGCAGCCGCGCCTGCTCGATCTCGATGCGCGACAGGGCGATCCATTCGCGGACCGTTCCATGTTCCGCGAGCGACGCACCGAACGTCTGACGCGAACGGGCGCGAGCGATCATCCGCTCGACCGCGAGTTCGCATGCACCGATCGACCGCATGCAGTGATGGATCCGGCCGGGGCCGAGCCGCGCCTGGGCGAGGGCGAAACCGCCGCCTTCCTCGCCGAGCAGATTGACGGCCGGCACGCGCACATTGTCGAACGCGATTTCGCAATGGCCTTGCGGATGCAGTTCGTTCATCACCGGCAGGTTGCGCACCACGGTAAGCCCCTTGGTGCCTGTCGGCACCAGCACCATGCTCTGCCGCTTGTGCGCTTCCTTGCGCTCCGGCGCGGTGAGTCCCATGACGATGAAGATCTTGCAGCGCGGATCGGCGGCGTTGGTGATGAACCATTTGCGACCGTTGATCACCCAGTCGCTGCCGTCGCGCCGGATCGAGGTGCGGATATTTGTTGCGTCCGACGAAGCGACGTCGGGTTCTGTCATGGCGAAGGCCGAGCGGATCTTGCCCTCGAGCAACGGCATGAGCCATTGCTGGCGCTGCGCCGGATTGGCGGCGAGGTGCAGCAACTCCATGTTGCCGGTATCGGGCGCGTTGCAATTGAAGACTTCGGCCGACCACAGCATACGGCCCATGATCTCGGCGCACGGCGCGTAATCGAGATTCGACATCTGGGTGCCGGGCTCATCGGACTTGAGGCCGGGCAGGAACAGGTTCCACA
>JBAVMB010000541.1:0-1613 GCA_049689615.1 Allostellaceae bacterium | reverse complement strand
CGCTCGGCTTGTTCGCCGGCCCCGCCGTGATTGCGGTCTTCGCCGCGCTCATCCGCGTCTACCGCCGGAGCTACACCTTGCGTCCACCGTCGTCGTTCGTCTGAAACGCCACCGCGCACCCCGTGGCCGCGCACCTCGCGCGAGGTTAGATTAAACGCCATCGGGCAGGGGCATAAGTCCGCGATATGCGCGCGGCCGGATGCCGATGAATGCAGTGGAAACGAACGCTGGACCATGAGTATCGAAAAGGAAAATAAGGCACTGGCGATAGTCGGCCGCCTGCGCGAGCGCGGGTTTATCGCCTACCTCGCCGGCGGATGCGTGCGCGACCGCGTGCTCGGTGTCCCGGCGCACGATTACGACATCGCCACCGACGCGCGCCCTGAAGTCGTGCAGGAATTGTTCGACAACACCGTTGACGTCGGCGCGCGCTTCGGCGTGATCCTCGTGGTCATCGACGGCGACCCCTTCGAGGTTGCCACTTTCCGCGCCGACGCGCCCTACGTCGACGGGCGCCGCCCCTCGGCGGTGCGCTTCGGCACGGTCGAGGAGGACGCGCGCCGGCGCGACTTCACTATCGGCGGCATGTACTTCGACCCGGCCAGCGGGCGGACCATCGACCTGGTGGGCGGGATGCGCGACTTGCGCGCCGGCCTGATCCGCGCTATCGGCAACGCCGCCGAGCGCTTCGAAGAAGACCATCTGCGGGTGCTGCGCGCGGTGCGCTTTGCCACCCGGCTCAACTTCGAGATCGATCCCGCGACGTGGGCCGCGATGCGCCGGGCCGCGCCCAAGGTCGCCAATATCGCCGCCGAGCGCGTCGGCGAGGAAGTCGTGGCGATCATGACCGGCGGCCGGGCCGCGCGCGGGCTGGAGCTGATGCGCGAGAGCGGACTGCTCGAAGTCGTGATGCCCGAGGTACTGCCGATGATCGGATGCGAGCAGCCGCCCAACTTTCATCCCGAAGGCGACGTCTACCGCCACACCTGTCTGGCGCTCTCGATGCTGGAGGCGGGATGTGCCGAGACGCTCGCCTTCGGCGTTCTGCTGCACGACGTCGCCAAGCCGCAGTGCCGCGCGGAGAACGGCGACAAGGTGACCTTTTACGGGCATACCGAACAGGGCGCCGAGATGGCGGAGGGAATCATGCGGCGGATGCGGCGCTCGCGTTTCGTGCAGGAGCGCGTCGCCTACCTGGTGCGCAATCATCTGCGGCTGGTGATGGCGCCGCGGATGCGCCGGGCCACGCTCAAGCGGATGCTGGCCGAGGACGGCTTCGGCGAATTGCTCGAACTCTCGCGCCTCGACGCGCTCGCCTCCAGCTCCAATCTCGGCTTTTACCATTTCTGCGCGCATGCGCTCGGCGCGATTGGTCGGGAAGAGATTCGTCCGCCCCGCCTGCTCGGCGGCGACGACTTGATCGCGATGGGCTTTGCGCCGGGCCCGCATTTCAAATCGATCCTCAAGGACGTCGAGGATCAGCAGCTCGACGGCGCACTGGCCTCGCGCGACGACGCGGTCGACTATGTGCGCGCGCGCTACGGGCCGCCACCCGCCTGAGCGCGAGTCTCCACCTATGCTCGCCGCCCGCCATATCACGCGCCGCTTCGGCC
>JBAVMB010000540.1:0-3647 GCA_049689615.1 Allostellaceae bacterium | reverse complement strand
GCCGACGCCGTTCCGGCTCGGCACCAGCGAGGCGCATGCGGCACCCGCCAGCGACTTCGCCTTCGTCCAGATCAGCGATTCGCATATCGGCTTCCACGGCGACGCCAATCCTGATCCGAACGGCACGCTGACCGCGGCGCTGCAACGCATCGCGACTCTGCCGCAGAAGCCGGCGATGATCGTCCATACCGGCGACGTGAGCCATCTGGCGAAGCCGGAGCAGTTCGATGCCGCCGAGCAGCTGGTGAAGACCGCCAAGCTGCCGGTCCATTACATCCCGGGCGAGCACGACACCTTGGTCGACGATGGCAAGCCGTTCTTCGCGCGCTTCAATCCCGACGTCAAAACCGGCGGCTGGTACAGCTTCGACCAGGGCGGCGTGCATTTCATTGCGCTGGTCAACGTCGTCGGTTTGCAGGCAACCGGCCAAGGCCATCTTGGCGACGAGCAAATCGAGTGGCTCGAGAAAGATTTGAACGGCCGCACCACCAGCACGCCCATCGTGGTCATGGCGCACATGCCGATGTGGTCGCTTTATCCGCAATGGGGCTGGGGCACCGACGATGCGGACAAGGCGCTCGCCTATCTCAAGCGCTTCGGCTCGGTCACCGTGCTCAACGGCCACATCCACCAAGTGGTGCAGAAGGTCGAGGGCCACGTCACATTTCAAACCGCTCTGTCAACCGCCTACCCGCAGCCGACGGCCGGCCAAGGGCCGGGGCCGGGGCCGCTCAAGGTGCCGGCGGAGAAACTCGCCAGCATGCTCGGCGTGCGCGAGATTTCGGTCACCGGCCACACCGTGGCACTCGCCGATACAACCCTCGGCACTTGAGGTCGCCATGAACAGGATTTCGCATCGGTCGGTTAACGCGGCGATGCTTGCCGCCGCGTTCGCCTTCGGCATTGCCAACGTCGCGCCGGCGCGGGCGCAATCGACGACCCATGACATGAGCGACATGGGCCATATGGGCGGCGCGATGCCGGCCGATGCGGCGATGCAAGCCGCCGGCCCCAACCAGATCTTGATCAACAACTTTGCGTTCGGACCCGCGACGCTCACGGTGAAAGCGGGAACCACCGTCACCTGGATCAACAAGGACGGCGACGCCCATACCGTTACCGCCGTGGGCGCCAAGCCGCTGTTCGGCTCGCAACCGCTGGACACCGGCGACACGTTCTCGTTTACATTCGAGAAGCCCGGCGCCTACGCATATTTTTGCAAGATTCACCCGACGATGAAGGGCACGGTGATCATCCGCTAGTTGCCGGCGCCGGGGCTATGTCCCTGAGCTGACAGGAAGTTCTCGGACGTGCTTGCGGCCGTGCGGCGGAAGGGCTAAACACGGCGCCTTCCAATCCCGCGCCACGATTTTAGACATCGTCTCGATGGCCCAGACGGCCGCGCTCAACGGGCACCACCACCGCATGCGTCACCAGAATCTGTATCTGGGCGCGCTCGGCGTGGTGTACGGCGACATCGGCACCTCGCCGCTCTATACCGTCAAGCTGTGCTTCGTCGAGCTCGGCGGCGTGATCACGCACGCCAACGTCTATGGCGTGCTGTCGCTGCTTACCTGGGCGCTCATCGTCGTCGTCACGGTCAAGTACGTTTCGGTGATCATGCGCGCCGACAACCGCGGCGAAGGCGGCATCCTGGCGTTGACGGCGCTGGCGTTGCGCGCCGCCATCGGCCGGCCGAAGCTGCGTTGGTGGATTCTCGCCGCCGGCCTGCTCGGTGCGTCGTTGTTCTATGGCGACGGCGTAATCACACCGGCGATTTCGGTGCTAAGCGCGGTCGAAGGCCTCAAGGTCGCAACGCCGCTATTCGACCCCTACGTCATTCCGATCACACTGCTGCTGCTGCTCGGCCTCTTCGCCATGCAGCGCCGCGGCACCGGCATGGTCGGCGGCCTGTTCGGACCGATTCTTCTTGTTTGGTTCATCGTCATCGGCGTGCTCGGCTTGATCGAGATCGTGCGTCAGCCGGGAATCCTGTGGGCGCTCGATCCGCTGTATGGCATCCGCCTGCTATTCGACCACCCGCTGCGCGGGTTCCTGCTGCTGGGCGCGGTGGTGCTGGTGTTCACCGGCTGCGAGACGCTCTACGCCGACATGGGCCATTTCGGCCGACGGCCGATCCGTACCGACTGGCTGGTGTTTGTGTTTCCGGCGTTGATGCTCAACTACCTCGGCCAGGGCGCGATGCTGTTGGCGAATCCGGGCGCGGTGGAGAACCCGTTCTATCGCCTGGCGCCGGGTTGGGCGCTTTACCCTCTGGTGGTTCTGGCTGCCATCGCGACCGTGATCGCGTCGCAGGCGGTGATCTCCGGCGCCTTTTCGATGACGCGCCAAGCGGTGCAGCTCGGCTATTTGCCGCGTTTCCAGGTGCGCCACACCTCGGAAGACGAGATCGGCCAGGTGTTCGTGCCGCGCGTGAACTTGATGCTGTTCATCGCGGTCGTATTTCTAGTCCTGGGATTCAAGAGTTCGGACAATCTCGGCGCGGCGTATGGCATTGCCGTCACGGGCACTATGACGCTGACTACGGTGCTGGCGCTGGTCTATTCGGTCGGCGTTGCGCGCTGGAATCCGCTGCAGGCGGCGCTGGTCTTCGGCTTCTTTCTGTGCGTCGACCTGCTGTTCTTCTCGGCCAACTTGCTCAAGTTCGTCGAAGGCGGCTGGTTCCCGCTCGCGGTCGGCCTTTGCATTTTCGTCATCATGTCGACCTGGATGCAAGGACGCGACCGCCTCGCCGCCCAGCGCGCCAAAGGCGCATTGCCGCTGTCGACATTCCTGGAAACGATCAAGCCCGGCCATCCCGAGCGCGTCGACGGCACGGCGGTGTTCATGACGGCCAATCCCGATTTGGTGCCGGCGGCGCTACTGCATAATCTCAAGCACAACAAGGTGCTGCATCAGCGCGTCGTGCTGATGAAGATCGACACCTGCGACATTCCACATGTGCCCGACGATCAGCGGCTCGAGGTCAAGAATCTCGAGCACAATTTCCACACCGTGACGGTGCGCTACGGCTTCCTCGATGAACCCAACATTCCGCGCACGCTGGCGCAGCTCCGGTTGATGCGCCTTAAATTCAACCTGATGGAGACGTCGTTCTTCATCGGCCGCGAGAAGGTCCTGGTCAGCGCCTCGACGCCGCGTTTCTGGCGCTGGCGAAAGCGGCTGTTCATCTTCCTGCAGGCCACCATGATCAACGCGACGGAATTCTTCCGTATTCCGTCGAACCGCGTGGTCGAGCTCGGCGGCCAGATCGAAATCTGACGTTTCGGCTTCTCGCGTAGCACAAGCGAAGGCCGAATACAGGCCTTCGCTGTCGTGCGAAGCAATCCGTTAGGCGACGTTGCGGCCGGCGATGCCAGCGCGCCGGACCAGCTGCTCGGATGAATCGGCGATCGTGCGGTAGCGTTCCTCGAACCGTGCGACGCCGTTCAAATTGCGGATCTGCGGCGGAAACACTTCGTCCGAACGGAAGGCGATGCCGGCCAGCGCGATCGCCGGCTCGAAGCCGCCTTTGGTCAGCGGCAGCAGCAGGTGATGCGCTTCGAGCTCGCGATTGACGCCCCAGCGGAACGCGCTCACCGAATAGATCGGCGCCCGTTCGGCGAAGCAGGCATGGTGCAGTTCGC
>JBAVMB010000539.1:0-2731 GCA_049689615.1 Allostellaceae bacterium | reverse complement strand
CCGTAATGGTCGCGCGCCAGGTCCCAGATGCCGGGATCGTTGTCCGGCGCCGCGACCGCGACCGAGAATTGCGCCTGCGACATGATCGCCGCGCCCATGAGCTCGCGCCAAAGCCGCACCAGGGCGCCAATCGGGAATTTGCCGGTGTGGCGTCCTCTGAGCCGGCGCAGGATCTCGGCCTCGCGAACCGGCACTTCGACGCGGGCATGCTCTTCCTGCTTGGCGGCGCCGACCTCGGCGACCAGGTCGGCGCGACGCATCAGCAAGCTGTGCAGCTTGTCGTCGATCTCGTCGATCTGCCGACGCAGGGTTTTGAGCGAGCGCGGTGGCTGGACCATGGCGGTTTACGGTGCGATGCGGGCGTCTTTGATAGTTCCAAAGCGGGCGCGAAAGCAAAGAAAACATTGACATATCGGGTGCGCGTTACCTAGCTAACGCTCAGGATTATTTGGATTTTCAGGCTTTGCCATCGATGACCAAGCCGGTCGCCGCCCCGTCCCGCGATGCCCGCGCCCAACGACCGGGCTACGTGCTGAACGTCAGCACGACGCTGGCGCTCGACTCGGGTGTCGAGCTGGCGCCCTACACCATCGCGTACCAGACCTACGGCAAGCTGAACGCCGACAAGTCGAATGCGATTCTGGTCTGCCATGCGCTGACCGGCGACCAGTATGTCGCCGAGCCGCATCCGGTGACCGGCAAGCCCGGCTGGTGGGACACGCTGGCCGGCCCCGGCAAGGTGCTCGACACCGAACGCTATTTCCTGATCTGCGCCAACGTGCTCGGCGGCTGCATGGGCTCGACCGGACCGTCGGACATCAACGAGGAAACCGGCAAGCCGTGGGGCTTGTCGTTTCCGGTGATCACCATCGGCGACATGGTGCGGGCGCAGAAGCAGCTCATCGACCACCTCGGCATCGACAAGCTGTTCTGCGTCACCGGCGGCTCGATGGGCGGCATGCAGGTGCTGCAATGGGCGGCGGCCTATCCCGAGCGCGTGTTCTCGGCCGTGCCGATTGCAACAGCCGCACGACATTCGGCGCAGAACATCGCCTTCCACGAGGTCGGCCGCCAGGCGATCATGGCCGATCCTGAGTGGTGCGGCGGCGCCTATCAGCAGCAGAACCGCAATCCGGCGCGCGGTCTCGCGGTCGCGCGCATGGCGGCGCACATCACCTATCTGTCGGAGGCGGCGCTGCATCGCAAGTTCGGCCGCAACCTGCAGAACCGCGAGGCGCTGACCTTCGGCTTCGACGCCGATTTCCAGGTGGAGAATTACCTGCGCCACCAGGGCATCACGTTCGTCGAGCGCTTCGACGCCAACTCGTATCTCTACATCACCCGCGCCTGCGATTATTTCGACCTGGCGGCGGAGCACAACGGCGCGCTCGCCAACGCCTTCCGCGGCGCACCAACGCGCTTCTGCGTCATCTCGTTCACCAGCGACTGGCTCTATCCGACGCGCGAGAGCCGCGAGATCGTGCACGCGCTCAACGCGGCGGCGGCGAACGTCAGCTTCGTCGAGGTCGCGACCGACAAGGGCCACGACGCCTTCCTGCTCGACGAGCCTGAATTCCACGCCACGCTGCGCGGCTTTCTCGACGGCTGCGCCCAGCATCGCGGCCTGCCGGGCGCATGAGCATGGACGCGCGCGGTTTCAATCCGCCGTCGGAATTGCGCGGCGATCTGCGGCTCGTCGGCTCGATGATCGAGCCGGAAACGCGGGTGCTCGACATCGGCTGCGGCGACGGCGAGCTGCTCTATTACCTGGTGCACAACAAGGGCGTGGACGGCCGCGGCATGGAGCTGTCGCAATCGGGCGTGAACTCGTGCGTGCGCCACGGCTTGAGCGTGATCCAGGGCGACGCCGACAACGACCTCGAGGATTATCCGTCGGACGCGTTCGACTACGTGGTGCTGAGCCAGACGCTGCAAGCGACGCGCAAGCCGCGCGAGGTACTGCTCAACCTGGTGCGCATCGGCCGGCACGCTATCGTGTCGTTTCCGAATTTCGGGCATTGGCGCATCCGCATGGGCCTGCTCATCGCAGGGCGGCTGCCGAGCTCGGCGTTGTTGCCCTATCCGTGGTACGACACGCCGAACATCCATCTGTGCACAATCCGCGACTTCGCGCTGTTGTGCCGCGACGAAGGCATCCGCGTGGAGCGGAGTATTTCGCTCGACCGGTTCGGCAGGCCCTATACCCGCGCGCTCGCCAACCTCATCGCCGAGCAGGGGTTGTTTTTGCTGTCGCGGGCGCGGTGAAGATATCCGAACGTGCTACCGCGATCTCGTCGATGTAAATTTGTTCCGCGACGTCACGCGGCGATGGAAAGCCGCAGGCCGAGAGCCTTAAGCACGCGCGCGACGGTCGCAAACTCCGGATTGCCGTCCGGCGAAAGCGCCTTGTAGAGATTGGCGCGGCCGAGGCCGGTGGCGTGGGCGATCTCGGTCATCCCCTTGGAGCGCGCAACGTCGCCGAGCGCCGCCTTCAACAGATCGGGATCGCCATCCTCGAGTACGGCATCGAGATAGGCAGCAATGTCCCGTTTGGTTTTCAGTGTCTCGGCCGCATCCCAGCGGCGTGTCTTGCGAGCCATGTCGTCTTTTCTCTAAACCTCGCACGCCAGTTCGAGCGCCCGCGCGATGTCGCGATCCTGGTGCCGTTTGTCGCCGCCGCAAAGCAGGACGACCACCGTGTCGCCACGCCGGACGAAATACACCCGGTAAC
>JBAVMB010000538.1:0-6978 GCA_049689615.1 Allostellaceae bacterium | reverse complement strand
CGTCCTCAACGGCAGCAAGATGTGGATCACCAATGGCACCGACGCCGACACGCTGGTGGTCTATGCCAAGACCGATCCCGCGGCCGGGCCGCGCGGGATCACGGCATTCCTGGTCGAGAAGGGCACGAAGGGGTTCCGCGTGGCGCAGAAGCTGGACAAGCTTGGTATGCGCGGCTCGCCCACCGCCGAGCTGGTCTTCGAAGATTGCGAGGTCACGGCCGAGAATGTGCTGGGCAAGCCGAATGAAGGCGTCCGCGTGCTGATGAGCGGTCTCGATTACGAACGCGTCGTTCTGGCGGGTGGGCCGCTCGGCATCATGCAAGCGTGCCTCGACGTCGTCATTCCCTACCTGCACGATCGCAAGCAGTTCGGCAAAGCCATCGGCGAGTTTCAGCTGATGCAAGGCAAGCTCGCCGACATGTACACCGGACTCAACGCCGCACGCGCCTATGTCTATGCCGTCGCGCGCGCGTGCGACCGCGGCCAGACGACACGCAAGGACGCCGCCGCCGCCATTCTCTACGCCGCCGAGCGCGCCACACAGATGGCGCTTGATGCCATTCAGGTGTTGGGCGGCAACGGCTACATCAACGAATTTCCGACCGGGCGCTTGCTGCGCGACGCCAAGCTCTACGAGATCGGCGCCGGCACGTCGGAGATCCGCCGCATGCTGATCGGCCGCGAACTGTTCGAGGAGACCGCGTGATGGCCGTACTCAAGACCGCACTTGATCCGCGCACCGCCGAGTTCCGCGCCAACGCCAGGGTGGCGCGCGCGCTGGTCGCCGATCTCGACAGGAAGCTCAAAGCCATCGGCGAGGGCGGCGGCAAGGACGCCCGCGCCAAACACTTGAAACGCGGCAAGCTTCTGGCGCGCGAGCGCATCCGGCGCCTGCTCGATCCCGGCGCGCCGTTCCTCGAATTCTCTGCCTTCGCCGGCTATGGCCTCTACGGCGACGACGTGCCGGCCGGCGGCATCGTCACCGGCATCGGTCCGGTGATGGGGCGCGAATGCGTCATCGTTGCCAACGACGCCACGGTCAAAGGCGGCACCTATTATCCGGTGACGGTGAAAAAACATCTGCGCGCCCAGGAGATCGCGCGCGAGAACAGCCTGCCGTGCCTCTATCTGGTCGACAGCGGTGGCGCGTTCCTGCCGGCGCAGGACGAAGTTTTTCCCGACCGCGATCATTTTGGCCGCATCTTTTACAACCAGGCAACACTGTCGGCGGCCGGCGTGCCGCAGCTCGCGGCTGTGATGGGCTCGTGCACCGCGGGCGGCGCCTACGTGCCGGCGATGGCCGACGAAAGCGTCATCGTCAAAGGCACCGGCACGATCTTTCTCGGTGGGCCGCCACTGGTGAAGGCAGCGACCGGCGAGACGGTATCGGCCGAGGAGCTCGGTGGTGCCGATGTCCATGGCCGCGTCTCCGGCGTCGCCGACCAGATCGCCGCCGATGATGCCGAGGCATTGGCGCTGCTGCGGCGCAGCGTCGGCAATCTCAACCGGCTGAAGCGTACCCAGCTCGAAACTACCGAGCCGCGCGAGCCGCTTTACGCGTCCGAGGAGCTTTACGGCGTCGTGCCGGCCGATCCGCGCAAACCCTACGATGTGCGCGAGCTGATCGCGCGCCTCGTCGACGGCAGTGAGCTCGACGAATTCAAACCGCGCTACGGCGAGACGCTGGTCACCGGCTTTGCGCGGCTGTGGGGCTATCCCGTCGGCATCGTCGCCAACAACGGCATCCTGTTCTCGGAAAGTGCGCTGAAAGGAGCACACTTTATCGAACTCTGCGCGCAGCGTGGCATTCCGCTGGTGTTTCTCCAGAACATCACCGGTTTCATGGTCGGCAAGAAATACGAGGCCGGCGGCATCGCCAAGGATGGCGCCAAGATGGTCACCGCGGTCGCCTGCGCCGCCGTGCCCAAATTCACAATCATCGTCGGCGGCAGCTTCGGCGCCGGCAATTATGCGATGTGCGGCCGCGCCTACGCGCCGCGTTTCCTCTGGACTTGGCCCAATGCGCGCATCTCGGTGATGGGTGGCGAGCAGGCGGCCAACGTCCTGGCGACGGTGCGGCGCGACGGCGCGCGCGGCAAATCGTGGCCCAAGGCGCAGGAGAACCGCTTCAAGGCGGCGATCCGCAAGCAGTACGAGACGCAGGGCCATCCTTATTACGCCAGCGCGCGGCTATGGGACGACGGCATCATCGATCCCAAGGACACGCGCCGCGTCCTGGCGATGTCGATTTCGGCGAGCCTCAATGCGCCGATCGAAGCGACGCGTTTCGGCGTCTTCCGGATGTGACATGAGCGCGGTGCTGGTCTCGCGGGACGCGCGCGGCGTCGCAACGATCACGCTCAACCGGCCGGAGCGCCGCAACGCATTCGACGACACCCTGATCCGCGAGCTTGACCGGCTGTTCGCCCAACTGGCGCGTGATGCCTCGGTTCGCATCGCGGTGCTGACTGGCGCCGGTCCAGCGTTTTCTGCCGGCGCCGACATCAACTGGATGCGCCGCGTCGCCGGCTACAGCAAGCGCGAGAACCGTGCCGACGCGATGGGCTTGGCGCGCATGCTGCGCCGGCTCGACACATTGCCAAAGCCGAGTGTGGCGCGGATCAACGGCGCGGCCTATGCCGGCGCCATCGGCCTGATCTGCGCTTGCGATGTCGCCGTAGCGGCGGCCGAAGCGACATTCGCGATCTCCGAAGTGCGGCTCGGTCTATTGCCGGCGACCATTGCGCCTTATGTTACGGCGACGATCGGCGCGCGCCAGGCGCGGCGATTCAACCTGACCGGCGAAGCCTTCGGTGCCGGCGAGGCGCTGCGCATCGGCCTGGTGCACAAGGTCGCGCCCTTGGCGCAGCTCGATGCCGCGACCGACGAAGTCATCGCCGCCCTGCTGCAAGGCGCTCCCGGCGCGCAGGCGAAGGCCAAGCGCATGATCGCCGCCGTCGCCGGCAGGCCGATCACACCTTCGGTGATGGCGTGCACGGCCGATGCCATCGCCGAAGCGCGCGCATCGCCGGAAGGGCGTGAAGGCTTGGCAGCGTTTCTCGAAAAACGTAAGCCGATCTTCCGGACCTAGAGTGTTCAAGAAACTCCTCATCGCCAATCGTGGCGAGATCGCCTGCCGCGTCATTCGCACGGCGCGGCGGCTCGGTATCAAGACCGTGGCAGTCTATTCCGCGGCCGACAGCCGCTCCCTGGCAGTTGCGCTTGCTGATGAGGCCTTTGAGATCGGTCCGGCGCCGGTGCGCGACAGCTATCTCGACATCGCAGCGATTTTGACCGCGGCGCGGCGCAGCGGCGCCGACGCGATCCATCCCGGCTACGGCTTCCTCTCGGAGAATGCGGCGTTCGCAACCGCCTGCGCCAAGGCCGGACGTGTCTTCGTCGGGCCGCCCGCAAAGGCAATCAAGGCGATGGGCGACAAAGCGGCCGCCAAGGCGCTGGCGGAAAAAGCCGGTGTGCCGGTCGTGCCGGGCTATCGCGGCGACCGCCAACACCCTGCGATCTTCGCCGCCGAGGCCGCGCGCGTCGGCTATCCGCTGCTCGTGAAGGCCGCTGCCGGCGGCGGCGGCCGCGGCACGCGGATCGTCGAACGGCCGAACGAGCTCGGCGCCGCGCTGGATAGTGCAAGGCGCGAGGCGACCGCCGCATTCGGCGACGGTCGGCTGATCCTGGAGAAATATCTGCGCGCGCCGCGCCACATCGAAGTGCAGGTATTCGGCGATCGGTTCGCCAACCTGGTGCACCTTTATGCGCGCGACTGCTCATCGCAGCGGCGCTATCAGAAAGTAATTGAGGAAGCACCGCCGCCGGGTCTGCCGCCGGCCCTATTGCGACAACTGTACGAAGCGGCCCTGAAAGTCGCGCGTGCGGTGAGATACCAAAACGCCGGCACGGTCGAATTCGTCGTCGAGCGCGGCAAATTTTATTTCATCGAGATGAACACACGGCTCCAGGTCGAACATGCGGCGACCGAAATGATCACCGGCATCGACCTGGTCGAATGGCAGCTGCGCGTCGCTGCCGGCGAAAAGCTGCCGCTGATGCAGCCGCGCATCCGCGCCCGCGGCCATGCAATCGAAGCGCGGCTTTATGCCGAAGATCCCACGCGCGACTTCCTGCCGTCGACCGGCCGGTTGACGCGGCTGCGTTTCCCGTCGGCGGATGCCGATTTGCGGATTGAGACCGGCCTGCGCGCGGGTGACACGGTCACTGAATTCTACGATCCGATCATCGCCAAGCTGGTGGCGTTCGGATCTGATCGCCGGACGGCACGCGAGCGCTTGCGCGCGGCGCTGGCGCAGACGCGCGTGCTTGGCGTCACCAGCAACCGGGATTTCCTGCTGCGTCTGGTTGATATGCCGGCCTTCCGTCATGGTGCGATCGACACAGCCTTTATCGGCCGCAATCTCGATATTTTGGCGCCATCAATGCCCGCGCCCGACATCGTGCTGGCCGCAGCGGCTTTGTCGCGCATCGTCGGCGGCCAGCCGAAGCCGAGCGCGGATCGCTTCTCGCCCTGGCGGTTGCGCGACGGTTGGCAGGTTGGCGGCGAGCGCATGCTCGATTTCGCTTTCGGCGATCGCGGCCGGAGACGGCGCGTGCGTCTGCGCTTCACGCCCGGCGGACTGAGCCTCGATTTCGGTAAGCGGCGGGTGCCCATACTGGCCTGGGCGCTCCGCGACGGCGATCTTGCCGTCGAGCTCGATGGCCGCCATGTGGAAGCCAGCGTTGCCTGGGACGAGCACGGCGTGCAGGTTGGGCTCGACGACGGGACGTGGCGCTTCGGAGTGATCGACGATTTCGCGCGCGGGTCCACCGCAGTGACCGCTGCCGGCCGCGTCGTCGCGCCGATGCCGGGTAGGATCGCCGCCGTCCACGTCGCCAAAGGCGCCAGCGTGACGCGTGGCCAAATCCTGCTGGTGCTCGAGGCGATGAAGATGGAGCATGCGATCACCGCACCGTGTGACGGCGTTGTCGCCGAGATCCGCTATGCTGCCGGCGATCCGGTCGCCGAAGGCGCGGAGCTTCTGGTGCTCGACGGCAGAAAGGAGGCGCGGTGATGCAGGTGCCCAAGGCCGTGCGCGTGGTCGAAGTCGGGCCGCGCGACGGGCTGCAGAATGAAGCCAAGTCGGTGCCGACCGCAACCAAGGTCGCGCTGATCGAGCGCTTGGCCGATGCAGGCCTCAAGACCATCGAGGCCGGCAGCTTCGTCTCGCCCAAATGGGTGCCGCAAATGGCGGATACCGCTGCGGTCATGCAGGCGCTGACGCATCGGTCGGGAGTTTCGTATCAGGTCCTGGTGCCGAACCTGAAAGGATTCGAAGCGGCACGGGCGGCCAAGGCCGACGAGGTAGCGATATTCGCCGCTGCTTCCGAGACATTCTCCCGCCGCAATATCAATTGCTCGATCGCCGAAAGTATCGATCGGTTCATTCCAGTGATGGATGCAGCGAAGGCCGCTGGCATTCGCGTGCGCGGCTATATCTCGTGCGTTATCGATTGCCCCTATGAAGGCGCCGTGGCGCCGGTTGCGGTCGCCGAAGTCGCGGCGCGACTGCACGCTCTCGGCTGCTATGAGGTCTCGCTCGGCGACACCATCGGCAGCGGCACGCCAGCGCGCGTCGTGGCGATGATCGAGGCAGTGGCGCGGCGCGTATCGCGCGAACGCCTCGCCATTCACTGCCACGACACGTACGGTCAGGCGCTCGCCAACATTCTCGCGGCGCTCGAAAGCGGCATCGCCACCGTCGATAGCTCGGTCGCCGGCCTCGGTGGCTGTCCCTATGCGCCCGGCGCCGCCGGCAACGTCGCCAGCGAAGACGTGGTCTATATGCTCGACGGTTTGCGGATCGAACATGGCATCGATCTCGCCAAGCTCGCCGCCGCTGGACGCTTCATCTCCGATGCGCTTGGTCGCGAGCCGGCTTCGAAATGCGCCAAGGCGCTCGCTGCTAAAGCTGCGTGATGGCGCTACATCTGATCAAGATGGCGGTCGGTGTTGCCGATCTCGCCGAGCTCCGCAAATTGCAGAAGTTGCGCCGTAAGCAGCGCGGCAAGTCGGTGTTCTTCACGCGCAACATGCCGAAGCGCATCGAAGAATTGCTTGATGGCGGCTCGATCTATTGGGTGATCAAGCGCCAGATCGCGGTGCGCCAGCGGCTTAAATCGTTCACGCCGATCGTCGGCAAGGACGGCGAGAAACGCGTCGCCGTCGAATACGCCATGACGCTGGTACCGGTGTTGCCACGGCCCTGCCGGCCGTTTCAGGGCTGGCGTTATCTCGCGGCCAAGGACGCGCCGAAGGACCGGCCGGCGGGCGTCGATTCGGGCGAACACCTGCCGCCAAAGCTGGCGAAAGAGCTGCGCGAACTCGGCCTGCTATAGCCGGTTATTCCGCCGCCGCCAGTGTTCGGCCGGGCATTCAGTTTCCACGGATTCTGTTAAGTCTCTGGAATAACGCGCGTTTCCAGGGTGGGTCCAGCCGTTGCCGGCGATGGCGGAACGCGAATCAAGAAGGGCTGAAACCCCTGGGAAAGGCGCCGATTTCCTGTTGGAAGGACTTTACAAGCCCCGGCAAACGGCCTATATCAGCCGCCCGGTCACCCGACGGGGTGGCCTCCGCGAACCAGGTTATGCCGCCACGCAGCGGTTTGGGCTGCGGGTGGTTTCGTCGGCTTCGGTGCCGAGGTTTGGCATCGCCGGCCGACGGTTTGGAATGTGGCGCGCTCGTTGGCGCGGGCCCTTCATCGCGAAGGGTTGGATCTTTGACATCGTTGAGAAGAGGAAGGGATGCGCAGGCGGCGGCGCCTTCGGCGCCGTACGTATGCGCATCAGTAAGGAAGTCAATTCCGAGCCGATGCAAGTCGTACGATGCCAGGACTTTGCCGGACGATCCGCAAGGAAAGACCGGCGAGGCTAAGTTGAGAGTTTGATCCTGGCTCAGAACGAACGCTGGCGGCA
>JBAVMB010000537.1:0-2315 GCA_049689615.1 Allostellaceae bacterium | reverse complement strand
TTCTCGGGATGTTCGACATGTTCTCGGGCGGCGCGCTCGGGCGCATGACGATCTTTGCCCTCAACATCATGCCGTACATCTCGGCCTCGATCATCATTCAGCTGTTGACCGCGGTTTCGCCGACGTTGGAAGCCCTGAAAAAGGAAGGCGAGAGCGGGCGCAAGAAGCTCAACCAGTACACAAGATACGGCACCGTCGGGCTCGCCGCGGTGCAGGCCTATGGCATCGCCGTCGGCATCGAAAGTCTGCACAGCGGCGCCGGCGCCGCGGTCACCAATCCCGGCATGTTCTTCCGCTTGACCGCGGTGGTGACGATGACCGGCGGCACCGTGTTCCTGATGTGGCTCGGCGAGCAGATCACCGCACGCGGCGTCGGCAACGGCATCTCGCTCATCATCATGGCGGGCATCATCGCGCGTATGCCTTCGGCACTCGCCGCGCTCCTCGAACTCGGCCGCACCGGCGCACTTTCGACCTTCTTCATCATCATGTTACTGGTCGGCGCGGTGGCGGTGATCACCTTCATCGTCTTCATGGAACGCGCGCATCGCCGGATCCTGGTGCAGTATCCGAAGCGCCAGGTCGGCAACAAGATGTTCGGCGGCGAAGCGTCGCACCTGCCGTTGAAACTCAACACCTCGGGCGTGATCCCGCCGATTTTCGCGTCGTCGCTGCTGCTGCTGCCGGTGACGGTGGTGAGCTTCGGAACAAACCAGACCGGCTTTCTCGGCGAGGCAGCGGCCTATCTCGGCCCCGGCCACCCGCTCTATATCATCCTCTACGCCGCGCTGATTCTGTTCTTCACGTTCTTCTACACCGCAATCGTCTTCAACCCGACGGAGACGGCGGACAATCTGCGCAAATATGGCGGTTTCATTCCCGGCATCCGGCCCGGTACCAACACGGCCGATTATCTCGATTACGTCCTGACCCGGCTGACCGTGGTCGGCGCGCTCTATCTTGCCGCCGTCTGCGTCCTGCCCGAATTTCTTCGGTCGCAGTATGCGTTGCCGTTCTATTTCGGCGGCACCAGCCTGATGATCGTCGTCAGTGTCACCATGGACACGGTCGCTCAGATTCATTCGCATCTGCTGGCGCACCAGTACGAAGGCTTGATCAAGAAGGCGAAGCTCCGCGGGAGAAGTGGGTGAATTTGATCCTGCTGGGGCCGCCCGGCGCCGGCAAAGGAACACAAGCCAAGCGTCTCGAGGAGCGGCACCGCTTGGTCCAATTGTCGACCGGTGACATGCTGCGGGCCGAGCGCGCATCGGGCACGCCGCTCGGCAAAAAGGTTCAGGCGATCATGGATGCGGGCCAGCTGGTCTCCGATGACATCATCGTCGACCTCATCGCGGCGCGCATCGACCGCTTGCCGAAGGGCAAAGGTTTCATCCTCGACGGCTTTCCCCGCACCCAGCGGCAGGCCGAGGCGCTCGACGCCATGCTGGCGCGCAAAGGGCTTAAGCTCGACAGGGTGGTCGAAATGAAGGTCGACGAGGCGGCGCTGATCGACCGCATCGCCGGCCGCTTTTCCTGTGCCAAGTGTGGTGCTTCCTACCATGACCGGCACCACCGGCCGCGGCAGGATGGGGTCTGCGACGTCTGCGGCGTCGGCGAGTTCATCCGCCGCACCGACGACCGGCCGGAAACCGTCAAGGCCCGGCTTAACACCTATCGCGAGCTAACCGCGCCGATTCTGCCCTATTACCGGGCCAAAGGGGTGCTGCGGACGGTTGATGGCATGGCCCCGATCGACCAGGTTGCCACCCAGATTGAAACGATTTTAGAAAGCCCAGGAGCCGCCCCGAATGGTTGACTTTAAGGCTCGGATTTCTATAATCCGCGCCCTCGGCCTGGTGCGGGGCTGGGTCGTGTCCAACATCGTGAGCTGAACGGAGAAGCGCAGTGGCGCGCATTGCCGGCGTCAATATTCCGAGTCAAAAACGCGTCCCCATCGGATTGATGTACATCCATGGCATCGGACGCACGACGGCCGAGAAGATCTGCAAGGAACTGGCCATTCCTGAAGCCCGGCGCGTGCACGAGCTGACCGACGGCGAGATCCTCCGCATCCGCGAGTTGATCGACAAGAACTACACCGTCGAAGGCGATCTGCGCCGCAACGTGGCGCAGAACATCAAGCGGCTGATGGATCTGGGCTGCTATCGCGGCTTGCGGCACCGCAAAGGGCTGCCGGTGCGCGGCCAGCGCACCCACACCAATGCGCGCACCCGCAAGGGGCCGGCTAAGCCGATCGCCGGCAAGAAGAAATAAGGCGTCAAAGTACAGATACCGACGGCAACCGGTGCGGCCGG
>JBAVMB010000536.1:0-8704 GCA_049689615.1 Allostellaceae bacterium | reverse complement strand
AGACGGACTTCGCCGCCCTTCTTCAGCTCCTTGGTGATTGAATCGAAGACCGCGTCGATCACGGTCTCCGCCTCGGACTTCTTGATGGTGGCGGCGGTAGCGACGGCGTCTACGAGTTCATTTTTGTTCACGAGCGAGCCCTCCATGCGCCAGGCGGCGGGTGTCGAGATGACTTCGCGCTTGGCGGCGCAAAGTCTAGATCGGCCTTTTCCGAAAGGTCAATCGGCGCAAAGCCGCGAATCCGGCATTTTCTGCCCGATTCGCGGCATTTTTCGCATCGACTCGCGGATCGGCCCCAACGCGTACCCGGCTCAGTGCGTCACGACTCCGGATCGTTCGTCGGATTTCGGCGCGATCACCGCCGGAGTCTCGCCGTCCTCGCTCCAGGCGATGGGGGTCAGCGGCTTGACCAACGCGTGTTTCAGAAGTTCGTCGACCGACGACACCGGAACTACGGCGATCTCGTTCTTCACGTTGTCCGGGATTTCGGCGAGGTCCTTCTCGTTGTCCTTCGGGATGAGCACGGTCTTGAGCCCGCCCCGCAACGCCGCCAGCAACTTCTCCTTCAAGCCGCCGATCGGGAGCACCCGGCCACGCAGCGTGATCTCGCCGGTCATGGCGATATCCTTGCGCACCGGAATGCCGGTCAGTACCGAGACGATCGAGGTCAGCATGGCGACACCGGCCGATGGACCGTCTTTGGGCGTGGCGCCTTCGGGAACGTGGACGTGGATGTCCTTCTTCTCGAAGATCGTCGGCACGATGCCGAAAGCGGCGCTGCGCGACTTGACGTAGCTTTCCGCCGCCTGCACCGATTCCTTCATCACGTCGCCGAGCTTGCCGGTCGCAGTCACCTTGCCCTTGCCAGGCACGGTCACCGCCTCGATCGACAGCAGCTCGCCGCCAACCTCGGTCCAGGCCAAGCCAGTGGTAACGCCGACCAGATCGGTCTCCTCGACCTCGCCGTAACGGAAGCGGTGGACGCCAGCGTATTTCTCAAGATTACGGCGGGTGATCGCGACGCGCTTCAGCTTGCGCATCATGATCTCCTTGATCGCCTTGCGCGCGAGATTGGCAATCTCGCGCTCGAGATTGCGCACTCCGGCCTCGCGCGTGTAGTAGCGGATGAGGTCCTGCAGCGCCTCGTCGTTGATCGACCACTCGCCGTCCTTGAGACCGTGCGCTTTGACCTGCTTCGGAATCAGGTGGCGACGCGCAATCTGGATCTTCTCGTCCTCGATGTAGCCGGGGATGCGGATGATCTCCATGCGGTCCATCAGCGGCTGCGGCATGCGCAGCGTGTTGGCCGTGGTGACGAACATCACGTCCGAAAGGTCGTAATCGACCTCGAGATAGTGATCCTGGAACGTCGTGTTCTGCTCCGGGTCGAGCACCTCGAGCAGCGCCGACGATGGATCGCCCCGCCAGTCGGCGCCGAGCTTGTCCACCTCGTCGAGCAGGAACAGCGGATTCGAGGTCTTCGCCTTCTTCATGCCCTGGATGATCTTGCCGGGCATCGAGCCGATATATGTCCGGCGGTGGCCGCGGATCTCGGCTTCGTCGCGCACGCCGCCAAGCGACATCCGCACGAAGTTCCGGCCGGTGGCGCGCGCCACCGACTTTCCGAGCGATGTCTAGCCGACGCCGGGCGGGCCGACAAGGCACAGGATCGGGCCTTTGACCTTGCGCATGCGATTCTGCACCGCGAGGTATTCGAGGATGCGCTCCTTGACCTTCTCGAGGCCATAGTGATCGGCATTCAAGACCTTCTCGGCGACCTTGATGTCGCGCTTCACTTTCGAACGCACTTGCCAGGGAATCGACAGCATCCAGTCGAGATAATTGCGGACAACCGTCGCCTCGGCCGACATCGGGCTCATGGTACGGAGCTTCTTCACTTCGCCCATCGCCTTGTCGCGCGCTTCCTTCGACAACTTGGTCTTGTTGATGCGCTCTTCGAGTTCGGCCATCTCGTCGCGGCCATCCTCGCCCTCGCCGAGCTCCTTCTGGATCGCCTTGAGTTGCTCGTTGAGGTAGTACTCGCGCTGCGTCTTCTCCATCTGGCGCTTGACGCGCGAGCGGATGCGCTTTTCGACCTGGAGGACGCCGATCTCGCTTTCCATGTAGCCGAAGACCTTCTCGAGCCGGCCTGACACGGTTTCGGTCTCGAGCAACTCCTGCTTCTCGGGAATCTTCAGCGTCAGGTGCGACGCCAGCGTGTCGGCGAGCTTCGATGGATCATCGATCTGGTTGATGGAAACCAGCACCTCAGGCGGGATCTTCTTGTTGAGCTTAATGTAGGCCTCGAACTGCGACACCGCAGTGCGAGCCAGCGCTTCGAGTTCGCTCTGCTCGCCCGGCTGATCCGGCATCGGTTCGGCATAGGCCTGGAAGAACGCCTCGTTCTCAGCGTAGCGCGCGATACGCGCCCGCGCGCCGCCTTCGACCAGCGCCTTGACCGTGCCGTCGGGCAGCTTGAGGAGCTGCAGCACCGTGCCGATGGTGCCGACCGAATAGATGTCGGATGTGGTCGGATCGTCCTGGGCGGCGTTCTTCTGCGTGACCAGCAGGATCTGCTTGTCGTCCTTCATCACGTCTTCGAGCGCGCGCACGGACTTTTCGCGGCCGACGAAGAGCGGCACGATCATGTGCGGAAACACGACGATGTCCCGCAATGGCAGGACCGGGTAGAGATTACCGCGCGGCAGATCGAGCATGCTGCTCCTTTCGAAGATGCCTGTGAGACAGAACGCCTCAGGGCGCGTCGAGATCAACGAAAACTATAGCACAACATAAAGTGGCCTGCCGGGCGGCCCAGATCAAGGGGTCGTGCCCGGAAATGCTCCATTCCGCACATTCGATTCGGATTTGCGACAAAGCCGGCCGTCGGCCGGCGATCAGGCGCTGGTCGTGACGTCGCCCCTGCGCTCCGAGTAGATGTGGAGCGGCTGGGCGCGGCCTTCGACGACTTCGCGGTTGATGACGATGCCGGTGACGCCCTCGAGGCCTGGCAGCTCGAACATCGGCTCGAGCAAGATGGCCTCCATGATCGAGCGCAAACCGCGCGCGCCGGTCTTGCGCGCGATCGCCTTGTGCGCGATCGCCTTCATTGCCTCGTCGTTGAACTCGAGCCGGACGTCCTCCATCTCGAACAGCCGCTGGTACTGCTTGACCAGCGCGTTCTTCGGCTTGGTCAGGATGTCAACCAGCGCGCTTTCGTCCAGGTCATCGAGCGTTGCCACCACCGGCAACCGGCCGACGAACTCGGGGATCAGGCCGAACTTGAGCAGATCCTCTGGCTCGAGATCCTTGAGGATCTCGCCGGTCTTGCGCTCTTCCGGCGCGCGGACTTCGGCGCCGAAGCCGATCGACGTGCCCTGGCGACGCTGGGCGATGAGCTTCTCCAGCCCGGCGAACGCGCCGCCGCAGATGAACAGGATGTTGGTGGTGTCAACCTGCAGGAATTCCTGCTGCGGGTGCTTGCGACCGCCCTGCGGCGGCACCGATGCGATGGTGCCCTCCATAATCTTGAGGAGCGCCTGCTGCACGCCTTCGCCCGACACGTCGCGGGTGATCGACGGGTTGTCCGATTTGCGCGAGATCTTGTCGACCTCGTCGATGTAGACGATGCCGCGCTGCGCCCGTTCGACGTTGTAATCGGCCGCTTGGAGCAGCTTGAGGATGATGTTTTCGACGTCCTCGCCGACATAGCCCGCTTCGGTCAGCGTCGTCGCGTCCGCCATGGTGAACGGCACGTCGATGATGCGCGCCAGCGTCTGCGCCAGCAGCGTTTTGCCCGAACCAGTCGGACCGACGAGCAGGATGTTCGATTTCGCCAGCTCGACGTCGTTGCTTTTGGCGCCGTGCGCCAGCCGCTTGTAGTGGTTGTGCACCGCAACCGATAGCACGCGCTTGGCGTGGTCCTGGCCGATCACATAATCGTCGAGCACCTTGCAGATGTCGCGCGGTGTCGGAACCCCGTCTCTCGATTTGACGAGAGTTGTCTTGTGCTCCTCACGGATGATGTCCATGCAGAGCTCGACGCATTCATCGCAGATGAATACCGTCGGCCCCGCGATGAGCTTGCGGACCTCGTGCTGGCTCTTGCCGCAGAAGGAGCAGTAGAGCGTGTTCTTCGAATCGCCGCCGCTCGGCTTGGTCATGGTCTCTCCGTCAACACCACCCGTGACATGCCGTTTTTTGCATGCCTCGCGCCGCTGCCATCCGCCGAGCCGGCCTCCGGTTTTTGTTCCGGTTCACGGCGACAGGACCTTTTCCGCCCTATTCCATACAACATTATGCACGGCCCCAAGTTCAATAACTAGTTAATACGCCGCGCGATTCCAGGGGTTAACGCGCTTGTTAAGCGCGTCAGGCGCGTTTTTCTTCGGCTGTGACCGGACGGTTGGTCATAACCTCGTCGATGAGGCCGAAGGCCATGGCCTCCTGCGGCGACATGAAGCGATCGCGCTCGAGAGCAGTGGCCACCGCGTCAAGCGACTGGCCGGTATGCCTGACGTAGATCTCGTTGAGCCGGGCGCGGGTGCGCAGGATCTCGCGAGCATGTATCTCGATGTCAGTCGCCTGCCCCTGAAAGCCGCCTGAGGGTTGATGGATCATGATGCTGGCATTGGGCAGCGCGACGCGTTTGCCCTTGGCGCCTGCAGTCAGCAGCAGCGAGCCCATCGACGCCGCCATGCCGATGCACACGGTTGCGATGTCCGGCCGGATGTATTGCATGGTGTCATAGATCGCCAGGCCCGAGGTGACGACCCCACCCGGCGAATTGATATAGAGCGAGATGTCCTTGGTCGGATTCTCGGATTCGAGGAACAGGAGCTGGGCGCAAACCAGGCTCGCGACCATGTCATTGACCGGCCCGACCAGGAATATGATCCGCTCCTTCAACAGGCGCGAATAGATGTCGTAAGCGCGTTCGCCGCGGTTGGTCTGCTCGACCACCATCGGCACCAGCGTCTGCATGTATTGTTCGAACGGATCCTGCATCGCTACCTGTCCTCGTTGCTTGGGGTCGGTCGTCGGGCGTTCAGTCTTCCATGGCGGCGGCGGCCGTCAATTCCGCCGGCGGCACCGAGCGCTCGCTCACGTTCACCTTGCCGAGGATGAAGTCGACCACTTTGTCCTCATAGATCGGCGCCCGCAGGCTATCGAGCGCCTGAGGATTGTTCCGGTAGAAGTCTAACACTTCCCGTTCCTGGCCGGGGAAGCCGCGCGCGCGTTCGATGACGGCGCGATTGAGCTCCTCGGCGGCGATGGTGATCGAATTGGTGCGGCCGATCTCGTTGAGCAGCAACCCGAGGCGTACGCGCCGTTCAGACAGCGCCTGGAATTCGGCCTTGAGCTCGGCGTCGTCCTTAGCGAGTTCGGGATCGACCTTGCCGCTTTCTTTGGCGCGTTTGCGCTCAGCCTCGACCTCGCGCCAGAGGTGCTGAAACTCGAGGTCGAGCATGCCGGCCGGCACGGCGAAGCTGAAGCGGCCCGCAAGCTGATCGAGCAATTCGCGCTTCACCTTCTGGCGCGCGATGCCGCTGTATTCGCGCTCGATACGTTCGCGCACGGCCTGGCGCAGCTCGGCCAGATTCTCCATGCCGACCGCGGTCGCGAGGGATTCGTCGATCGGCTGGTTCTCGGTCTGCCGCACCTCCTTGACGGTGACCGCGAACTCGGCCGCCTTGCCGGCAAGCTCCGCATTGCCATAATCCGCCGGAAACGTGACAGCGACCGTGCGCGCATCGCCGGCCTTGGCGCCAACGAGCTGATCCTCGAATCCGGGAATGAACCCGCCCGAGCCGAGCTCAAGCAAGTAATTGTCGGCGCTGCCGCCAGGAAAAGCGACGCCGTCGACGGTGCCTTTGAAATCGATGCGCACAAAGTCGCCTTTGTCGGCGGCGCGTTCGACCGGCGTGGTCTTCCGCTGCTGCTTAGCGATGCGCTCCAGCGCCTGGTCGATCTCGCTGTCGGGAATTTCTGCCTTCCAGCGCTCGAGCGCGATGCCGTCGAGCGAAACCGGACCGATGTCGGGCAGCACTTCGACCGCGAGCTTGTATTCGAGATCCTTGCCTTCATTGAACGAGACGATTTCGATCTTCGGCTGCAGCGCGGGCCGCAGCTTGTGCTCCTTGATCGCCGCCGACGAGCTGTCGTTGACGGCGCGTTCAACGACCTCGCCCATCACCGACGGGCCGTAGCGTTTCTTCAGCAGCGCGAGTGGCGCCTTGCCCGGGCGGAAACCCGGCAGCCGCACCGAACGGCCGATCTCGGCGAGCCGGTCCTGAATTTGTTTCTCGATATCGGCGGCAGGGAGGACGACGGTGAATTCGTGTTTCAGGCCTTCGGCGCTGGTCTCTCTTACTTGCATGGGGTCACGACTTCTTCTTGCTGAGGTTACCCGGTCTCGAGGTGAATCCGGTGGTGCGGGCGGAGGGATTCGAACCCCCACGACTTGCGTCGCTCGGACCTAAACCGAGTGCGTCTGCCAGTTCCGCCACGCCCGCAACCGGACGCGTCCGCCGCACGGCGAAGCGGCTTCATAGCATAGGGTCAAACCGTGGAAAAGCCGAAGGGGCGCTTAGCCCATACGCTCGCTGTAGGCCGCGGCGAAGGAGTTGAGTGCGAGCACGCGGCGACCACCTTCGACCCGGCCGATGGCGGCTTCCTCGAACGTCAGCTTGAAATGCACGTGCGGAATGCCGAGTGGATCCGGACGCAAATCCGTGACCGTCACCAGCTCCACCACCTTGTCGCGTCGACGGCGACAGAAGCGGTCTCCGCTCCTGATTTCGACCGGCTCGCGGCGATTTTGCAAAAAAAGACTTCCGAACAGGATCGTAGCCCCCGAAGCCCCTGAGCGTGGTATCCGCCTTATTCAGTTCGGCGTTTTATCCACAGCCTATTGGGGATAAATAGCCAACGATTAATGCCGGCAATTAGGCCTGAATGTCAATAAGTTTTGCGGCTTTTTCAGTCATTTATCCGCAGCATTACTGACGCAATTCACTCTTTGGCTAATCGCGATACTGCGCTCGACGCTGCGATTTGGCCTTCTCCGGTATAGGCCTCGTGGTTTTGTTCGATGTCGCCCAGCCGATAGAGATAGTTGATCATCATACCGAAGGACTGCTGCAGGCCTTTTTTTGACACATCGGCGCGCCAGTTGATGCGCTCGATCCGGGCGCCGTTGCTGAGATGGAAATGTGCCACCGGATCGATGGCGCGGCCGGCCGGCGTTGTCTCGTTCAGCAGATAGCGCGCGCACAACCGCATCAGCGGCGCCTTGAGTGCTTGGGTTACGGTCGCATCGGCGCTCCAGTCGGGACGGGCGATCAGCGCTGCGAAACCACCTTTACCGTCGCCGGGCCGCGCCGCGATCGCCGCACGCTCTTCCTCGGTCAGCAGATCGTCGCCCTCTTCCGTCAGCCGCTTCTCAAGCCAAGCGCTAAAACCCGGGATCGGCGACAGGGTGGTATACGTCTTGAGATGCGGCAGCTCGGCCGCGAGCATGTCGACGACGCGCTTGATCAGGAAGTCACCGAAGCTGATGCCCCACAGGCCGCGCTGGCAGTTCGAGATCGAATAGAAGTTTGCCGTGTCGGCTTCGGTCGGATCGCCGATCGGCGCACTTTCGTCGAGCAACGACTGCACGTTGTCGGACATGCCCTTGGTCAAGGCGACTTCGACGAAGATGATCGGCTCTTGCGGCATGCGCGGGTGGAAGAAGGCGAAGCAGCGGCGGTCGGCTTCGAGCCGGTTTTTGAGATCGTTCCAGCTGCGAATTTCATGCACCGCTTCGTAGAGCATCAGCTTCTCGAGCAAGGCCGCCGGCGAATCCCAGCCGATGCTGTGCAATTCGAGGAAGCCGATGTCGAACCAGCCGGCGAGCAACGCCTTCAAATCCTGTTCAAGCGCCGCGAGCTCGACGTCTTCGCGGCCGAGGCGCATCAGCTCGGCACGCATGTCGACCAGGAACTTGACCCCTTCCGGCAAGGCGTTGAATTGGGTCAACAGCCGGACGCGTGGCGGCTCGAGCGCGTGGCGCAGCGTGCGTTCGATCTTGCCGCGCTCGAAATCGTCGACGGCCGATTTGAGTTGGACGCTGATGCGCGCGACTTCGGCATGGTCGATGTCGAATTCGGTCGCCAGCAGACGCAAGAAACGTTCGCGGCCGACGGCGTTGAGCGCGAGATAGGTGCGGCCGAGGCCCGCGGCACGCGCGCGAGCCGAAACCTCGCCGCCCTTGCCTTCGAGGCAATCGCGCAACTGGATGCGCAGGCGCTCGGCGTCTTCGCGCGACAACTCCGGCCGTGGCTGGCTCGACAGCGCGCCGCGCGCGGATGCCGCAATGTCGCGCCACGCGCCGCGCAGCGAATTGAGGGTGCGATCCAGCAGGCTGAAGCGTTCACTCATGATCAAGCGATAACTCCCGCCGCCGGTCTTTGGCAAGCGCACCCCGCACCGCGAGCCGCGCCAACGCCGCCGGCAGGCGGGCCACGAGATCCTCAGGGACCAAGCCGACGCCGCAATCCTGCGCCACGTCGCCGTGCAGCCAGCATGCTGCACACGCGGCGCGGAAGGGATCGAGGCCCTGCGCCAACAGGCCGAGGATCAGGCCGGCCAGCACGTCGCCGGTGCCGCCGGTGGCGAGCGCCGGCGGTGCGTTGGCGTTGATCGTCGCGCTGCCGTCGGG
>JBAVMB010000535.1:0-2064 GCA_049689615.1 Allostellaceae bacterium | reverse complement strand
GCCATGGGCCGCAACGCCGGTGCTGAAATCTTCAACGTCTGCACCGGCCAGGGGACGACCGTCACGGCGTTGGCGCAGTCGATGGCGCGGCGTTTCGACATCGAGGCCGAAACCGCTTTCCTGCCGGTGCGAGTCAGCGACGTGCGGTATTCAGTCGGCGATCCGGCCGCTGCCGCGCGCCATCTTGGTTTCACCGCGGGGACCAGCCTCGAAGCCGGGCTCGACGCAACCGTGCGGGCGCTGCGGACGGTCAACGCGATCTGACGGCGGGCGATCGTGGTTGATCGTCAAAGCTTGAGCACTCGTCCGTCCGGAGCCGCGACTCTCACCGCGACCGGTATGCCGCTGCGGACGCTCTGCGTCACCGAGCAGAAATCCTCGAATTGCGCGAGGGCGTGATCGAGATGAGCGAGCGATTCCGGCGCCGTGCCGAGTACGATTTTGACGTTCATGCCCGTGACGCGTAGGCGATTGCGCTCGTTGCGGTCGATTTCGCACGTCGCCGTCGCGGTCAGCGCGCCTGGATCTTCCTTGAACTTGGCATTGGCGAAGATCAGGCTCGCCGACACGCAATTGGCGACGGCGGCCGCCAGTAACTGGACGGGTGAGGGACCGGCGCCGTCGCCCAGCGGCGGTGGCTCGTCGGCAGTTCCGGCCGCGAGGTTGGGACCAAAATCGATGAGGAACCGATACTTACCCTGGCGCGTGATGGTGACGGAGGCTTCGCTGGCCATCGATGGTCCCTCCGCTGGTTGACCGCGTGCGCCCACGTGTCTGCAATGGACGTGCTGTCTTAGGTTTGCGGAAGTGGCGCACCGATTCAGGACTGCAGCAGCTTGCGCTTACTCTGAAACTCGGTCTCGCCAATTTCACCGCGTGCGAAACGCTGCTCCAAGATGTCGAGCGCGGTATGGCTGGAATGGGTGGAACTCCGTACCAGCCAGATGACTATGGCGATCGCGCCGGCAGCGATAATGAGCATCATCAGTGGGCCAATTATCATGCCGGGCGACCACCACCATCCCCAGCCGTGCCACATCATCGGACCGTAGCCGTAGCGCGGTCCTGTTTCCGATGCGGTCTGTGCCAAAGCCGGCAACGAAACCAGAGTCATTGGGCCAGCGGCGGTAATCCATCGGGCGGGCTTGGACATGCGAATTCTCCTCTGCGTTCGGCAATGGTCGAGCGTAGGGAGGTTGCCGCGGCCGCGGCATTGACATGGATCAACCGGCGGCGGTCAGCCGATCTGGCGCGCGACGAGCGGACCGAGCTGATTGGCAACCGCCAACGGCAACCGCTGCCAGGTGCCGACCATCAGCCGGTATTTCGGGTTGAGCGGGTTGATGTCCGGCAGGTTGGCACGCTTCACCAGCCGGTACTGGTAGCCGAGCGGCTCCGGCGTGAAGCCCCAGTAGGTCTTGTAATCGAACGAGCCGGTGCCGCGTTTGCTGCGGCCGAAATCAAACACGCGCACGCCCTGCGCGGCGGCGCGCTGCATCAGCGCCCAGTACATCAGATCGTAAGCGTGTAGCCGCCGTGCCGCCGGCACGGCGCCTCCGAAATAGGGCAGGACGCGGCCTTTGAAAAAGAAGCTCATCAGCGCCGCGGCCGGACCGTCGGGTCCGTTGATGGTGGAAATCTCGACGGCATCGCCGAACGTCGCCTTGATCGCCGCATAGAAGCGCAGCGGCAGCACCGGAGTGCCCAGATTGCGCAGGCTTTCGGCATAGATGCGGAAGAACGTCTCCACCGGCGCGTTGGCGTCGGCGACCAGCCGGCGGTCGTCGATCGCCTTGCGCAGATCGGCGCGCTTCTTGCGCGGTATCGCCTTGAGATTGTCCGCGTCGCTGACGGCGATGGTGCGTTCGAAGCCGAAATAGAGCCCGGTTTTCGCATGCCACGCGGCGCCAAGCGGCAGCGGCGCGCCCTGGCGCAACTCGACGAAATCGACGCCGAAGCGTTGGCCGAGCTCGGTAGCGTCGTCGGCGAACGCGCGCGCCACTTCGTCGTCGTCGGCAACGATGCCGCCGCTGGTGGTAAAGGCGGTCGAGATCAGCGCATCGC
>JBAVMB010000534.1:0-5825 GCA_049689615.1 Allostellaceae bacterium | reverse complement strand
CGCCTTCGGCGTATTGCTCGGCGACCCTGGCGCTGCCTTCGCGCTCGAACCGGTCGGCGAGCGCTTCGCTTTCACGCTGGAACCGCTCGCGCTTGTCTTTCTCCGCGCCATAGCCACAACCGCAAATCGTCAGCGACCGGGCGCGCGCCTGGTGGCACAGTCCGAAATGCAGCGTTGCAAAGCCGCCCATCGACAGACCGACGACGTGTGCCTTGTCGAAGCCGAGATGATCGAGTACGGCGGCAATATCGTCGGCGGCGCGCTCGACCGAGTAGTGGGCTACGTCCTCCGGCACGTCGGATGGCGGATAGCCGCGCGCGTTGAACGCGATGCTGCGGTAATAGCGTCCGAAGTAGCGCAGCTGGGGCTCCCAGCTGCGCAAATCGCCGCCAAACTCGTGCACGAAGATCAGCGGCTGGCCGTCGCCGACTTCCTCGTAATGCAGCCTGACGCCATCGTCGGCGCGCGCGAAGGGCATGGCGGCGCTCTCCCCGACGCGATTTCGGGCGCTGCGACCATCCTTGTCAAGAATGACCGCACAGACCGAGGCGTTAGCGCGCCGTGACCTGATTGCGGAAATCCAACGGCGCGGCGATCTTGCGGAATGGCTCGATGCTCGATCCGGTGCCGTGCACGACGATGTCGCCATAGCCGAGAATACGGCCGGCCAATGACTGATCGACGTCGACGGTTTCGACCTTGTCCATGTTCATCTCGATAGTGTGACGCCGGATCAAGCCGCGCTTGAAGATCACGCGTCGGTCGGTGACGGCGATCTCGGTGGTCCAGCGCCGTACGGCCGCCGCCATCAGGGTCAGCAAGCTCGCCAACATCAGCACGACAAGAGCCATCAATAGATAAGGCACCGCATTACCGAATTGATTGGCTGCGACGATCGCCACCGACAGCACCACTGCGACGGCGAACAGCGCCAGGCCGGGAAGATAGACGATCCAGTGTGGCCGGCCGACATAGCGCAGCGTCTCGCCCGGCTGGAGGATTCGTTGGAGGTAGCTCATGGACGCGGAAGTTGGCGAGAATTGGTGAGCCCGCCGGGATTCGAACCCGGGACCCCATGATTAAAAGTCATGTGCTCTACCGGCTGAGCTACGGGCTCGCGCAACCGGGCCGGACAATAGGCGCGGCGGCGAGAACGGTCAACCGAGGGCGCGGCGCGGCTCGAGGCCGCGTTCCTCGATACGGATGCGCCAGGCTAGCAACACGGCATTGAGAACTGAAAAGGCCAGCGCGATTCGCCAGGCGTTGAAGACCAGCGGCAGCACGGCGATCTCGCCGGCGACGATCAGATAATTGGGATGGGCGACGAAACGGTAGGGGCCGCGCCGGACCAGCTTCGTTCCAGGCAGGCTATAGATGCGGGCGGTCCAATATGGGCCGAGGCTGACAATCGTCCAGAGGCGCAGGACCTGAAGGGCGATGTAGGCGCCGAGCCAGAGCCAGTTGATGGAGGCGCTCCACGGGACGAAGACAATGAGCGCGGCCAGCCACGCCGCGTGCAGCGCGACGATCAGCGGATAATGTCTGGCGCCCAGTTCGATCGCGCTTCGCGCCTTGAGCCCGCGCGCATTGTGTGCCGAGTAAACGAGTTCACCGAGGCGTTCCGCCGCCACCAAGCCCACGATGAGCAGCAGCGCGCTCACGCTTCGAGCACGAGAAAACCGGCGGTGAAGCCCGGACCCAGCGCCGACATCAGCATGCGGCCGTGCGCGCCGGCTTTGAGCGCGCGCTCGAGCACGAACAGAACCGTCGCCGCCGACATGTTGCCGCAGTCACGCAGCACCGCTCGCGCATGATCGAGCGCGCTGTCGGCAAGCGCGAAGGCCTCTTCGATCGCGCTCAGCACTTTGACGCCGCCGGGATGGCAGACGACGTGGTCGATGTCGTCGAGTGCGAGGCCGTGACGGGCAAGGAACGTGTCGGCAGCTGTGCGCAACTCACTCCGCACGAGAGCGGGAATGTCGCGCGAGAAGATCGCCTTGAGACCGTCTTCCATCACGTCCCAACCCATGACGCCGAGGGAGTCCGGCCAAGTGTGCTCGCCAGCGGCACCCAGAACCGGTCCGTCGCCGTCGCTCGACACGATGCCAGCGGCGGCGCCGTCACCGAATAACGCAGTGGCGACCACGTTGCTCTTCGAGCTGTCGCCGCGACGGAAGCACAACGCACAAAGCTCGACGACCAGGAATAGGATGTTCGAGCCCGGACGCGCGCGGGCAAGATCGGCGGCACGTGCCAAGCCGGCGACGCCGCCTGCGCAGCCGAGGCCGAACACTGGCAAGCGGGTGACGTCGGAGCGCAGGCCGAGGCGGTTGAGCAGCCGGGCGTCGAGGCTCGGCGTTGCGATTCCAGTGGTCGAAACCGTGACGACAGCGTCGATCTGACGGGGTGCCAAGCCGGCCTTGGCGAGCGAGGCGCGCGCCGCGCGCTCGAGCAGGCGTACGGCGTTGTCGAGATAGAGTTCGTTGCGTTCGGCCCAGCCGTGTGGCCGGTCGTACCATTCGAGCGGCACGCAGGAATAGCGCGCTTCGATGCCGGCATTAGCGAATACCGGTATCAGCCGGTCGAGATCGAGCGCGGCAGCGCCGGCGAAATAGCCGCGCGCGCGGCGTTCGATTTCGGCTTGGCGCAAGGCATAAGGTGGCAGCGCAGTGGACAAGGCGCGTAGGCGAGGTGCGTTCATCACTGGCAGTAGGCTCCCTGCGTCGTTACAGTGTCGGCGCTTATGGATGGCGCACAGTAGAGCCACCCGCCGCAATCTTGGATCACAAGTTCGCGCGTTTCATTGCCTAAATGGGACGAATAGGAACGAGGCAAAAGATGGCCCGCAAAAGGCGCAGCCCGCCGCCGGAGAACGGCGCTGCCAACGGCAATGGCAACGGCAACGGCGTGGGCGAAAGGCTGCGCGCCTATTTCCTGGCCGGAATCCTGGTTACCGGGCCGATCGCTTTCACGTTGTGGATCACTTGGAGCATCATCGACTTCATCGACCGGGCGGTCTCCCACCTGGTGCCGACGAGCTACAACCCCAGCACGTATTTTCCGTTCAACATCCCTGGCTTCGGCCTGGTGGTGGCGGTTGTCGCGCTGACCCTGATCGGCTGGCTGACCGCTGGCTATGCCGGCCGTCTTCTGCTGCGTCTGTCGGATCGGATCATGAAGCGCATGCCGGTGGTGCGCGGCATCTATGGTGCCTTCAAGCAGATATTCGAGACCGTGCTCGCCAAGCGCTCGAACACGTTCCGCGAGGTCGTCCTGGTCGAATGGCCGCGCCGCGGCATGTGGACCGTGGCCTTCGTCACCGCGCAGGGAGAGGGTGAGATCAGGTCCAACGTTGCACCGGAGACCGTCGGACTATACGTGCCGACGACGCCCAATCCGACTTCGGGTTATCTGGTCTATGTCGCGCGCGAAGAAATCGTGCCGCTGGCGATGTCAGTCGAAGAGGGCATCAAGCTGGTGATCTCCGGCGGCATCATCACGCCCAAGCACGCCGAGACGCCGTTGTCTGCCAAGATTCAGGAAATCGTCGCACCGAAGTAAGTGCGCGCACTCAGCCGGCACGCAGATAGCGAACTGCCGCGTCGCGGGCAAAGAGATAGAGCAGCGTGCGCAGTGCCACACCGCGCGGGCTTTCGGGCTCGGCGTCGCGCGCCAGCGCCAGCCGCGCCTCCTCGCGCGCGATTGGAATGAGATCGGCATGTGCGGCCAAATCCGCGAGCCGGAATTCGGCAAAGCCGCTTTGCCGCGTGCCGAGCACTTCGCCGGCGCCGCGCAGCCGCAAATCTTCCTCGGCGATGCGGAAGCCGTCGTCGCTTTCGCGCAGGATGGACAGGCGTTGCTTGGCGGTCTCGCTCAACGGGGAAGCGTAAAGCAGTAAGCACGCCGCTAGCTGATCGCCGCGGCCGATACGGCCGCGCAGCTGATGGAGTTGCGCTAGGCCGAAGCGCTCGGCGTGTTCGATCACCATGATGGTAGCGTCGGTGACGTCGACGCCGACTTCGATCACCGTCGTCGCTACCAGCAGATCGATGCCGCCGGACGCGAATTCGGCCATGGTGCGGTCGCGCTCCGGTCCTTTCATCCGGCCATGCACCAATCCGACGCGATTGCCAAAGATCTGGAACAGTTCGGAGAAGCGTGCTTCGGCCGCCTGCAAATCGCTGTCCTCGGACTCTTCGATCAGCGGACAGATCCAGTAAATCTTGGCGCGCTTGGCGAGCGCGCGGCGGATTGCGGCGATGACTTCGTCGAGGCGCTCGACTGGCACGGCGCTGGTCGTGGTCTTGGCACGGTTGGCCGGCTTCTCGTCCAGGCGCGATGAATCGAGATCGCCATAAGCCGTCATCTCAAGCGTGCGCGGGATCGGCGTCGCCGTCATCACCAGGATGTCAACTGCGTGGCCCTTGGCCGCAAGCTGGACGCGCTGCTCGACACCGAAGCGGTGCTGCTCGTCGATCACCGCCAGCGCCAAATCTTTGAACGCGACATCGTCTTGGAACAGCGCGTGGGTGCCGACGGCGATCTGGATTTCGCCGGCCGCAAGACGCTCGAGAAACTCCGTCCGCGCGCGTCCTTTCTCGCGACCGGTGAGCAGCGCGATGGCGACGCCGCAATCCTTCGCCAGGGTAGTCAACGTGGCGAAATGCTGCCGCGCAAGGATTTCGGTCGGTGCCATCAGCGCCGCCTGGCCGCCGGCCTCGACCGCGTCGCACATCGCCAGCAGCGCGACGACCGTCTTGCCGCTGCCGACATCGCCTTGCAGCAGCCGGTTCATGCGCGAGCGCTGCGCCATGTCGGCGGCGATCTCGCCGAGCGCGCGGCGCTGTGCGCCGGTGAGCTGGAAGGGCAGAGCGCGTTCGACACGCTGGCGCAATTCACCTTTGGCGGCGATGGAGCGGCCCGGACGCTTGCGGCTGCGCGCACGCAGCAGTGCGATGGTCAGCTGGTTGGCGAGCAGCTCGTCGTAGGCGAGCCGTTGGCGCGCCGGATGCGTCGGTAACAGATCCTCCGGCTTAGTTGGCGCATGCACGGCAGTGATTGCCGCACGCCATGCCGGCCAGCCGCGGCGCTTCACTAGTTCGGCGTCGCTCCATTCGTCGAGTTGCGGCGCACGTACCAGCGCCGCTTCGATTGCCTTGTGCACGATGCGTAGGGTCAAGCCGGAAGTCAGGCGATAGACCGGTTCGATCAGCTTCATACTGTCGAGCCCTGCCGGATCGAGGATGTAATCCGGATGCGTCATCTGCGTCTGGTTGTTGAAGCGCTCGACCTTGCCACTGACGATGCGGCTGACTCCCACCGGCAATTGCCGTTCCAACCAATCGCCTTTGACGTGGAAGAACACCAGGAACAGTACGCCGCTCGCGTCGCGGCAGCGCACGCGATATGGCTGGCGCGGATTGTGCGGCTTCTGGTGTTGCTCAACAGTGACGGTCAGGGTGGCGATGCGGCCTTCGGGTGCGTCCGCCACTTTGGGCCGAAAGCTGCGATCGACGATGTCGACCGGCAGATGCCACAGCAGATCGACGACATGCGGCCCGCAGAGTTTCTGGAACAGCTTGCCCAGGCGCGGTCCGACGCCCTTGAGATCGGTGACCTCGGCGAAAAGGGGATTGAGGATCGCAGGCCGCACCGCGCGCCGCCGATGCGCTTCAGACCTTGAGCTTCAACAGCCGCCGCGCGTTGCCGTTGAGCAGCTTTTCCTTGTCGGCGGCAGGCAGCTTCAATTCCTCGAGCGCCCATTTGGTGCCCGGCGGATTCGGCACGAACGGATAATCGACCGAGAACATGATGCGATCGAGGCC
>JBAVMB010000533.1:0-9269 GCA_049689615.1 Allostellaceae bacterium | reverse complement strand
CACCACACCAGCGAGAATGCAGAGTCGCACGGCGCGCTTTTCAACCCGTCGCATCTCGTCGAATTCGTCGGCTCGCAATTCGCGGTTTTCGGGCCGATCGGCTTTGCCGTGCTGCTGGTGATAATTGGCGCGGCCCGGCGCACGCTGATGTCGCGTCCGGCGTCATTGCTGGCGATTTTCACGCTGCCGACCCTGGCGATGATGGTCGTCGTCAGCTTCGTCACGCACGCTGAACCCAATTGGGCAGCGCCGGTCTATGTCTCGGCTGCCGTTTTAGTGACGGTCTGGCTGCTGCAGGGCGGCCATCAACGCTGGCTGATCGCCGCGGTCGCGTTCGACTTTTTGATCGCCGTCGTCGCCTTCACCGCCCACGATGTCGCGCGGGCGGCCGGCTACAGCCTGCCGGCGCGCTACGATGTGCTTCATCGCCTGCGCGGCTGGCGGCAGTTGGGCACTGCGGTCAGCGGCATTCTGGCGCAACATCCCGGCGCGCTGCTGCTGTCGGACGATCGCGAGGATATGGCGGTGCTGATGTTCTACGTGCATCCGCATCCGTTCGACGCGCTCAAGTGGAACGGCGAGAGCCGCCAAATCAACGACCAATTCGATCTTGAAGCCGATCCCAAGGCCGACGTCGGCCGAGACTTCGTGCTCGTCACTCATCATCCCGAGAATATCCAGCGAATCCTCGACCGATTCGCCGCCGCCGGCCCGGTCGATCACGTCGTCATTCCGCTGGGCGGCGGCGCCGCTCGCGACTACACCGTGCGCTTCCTGCACGACTTCAAGGGCTATCGGCAGTGACCTGGCCGCTGGCCGGGCGCCGCGCCGAACGCAGGTCTAGGTCGCGCGCGTATAAGGCAGCGGCAATCGCCCAGGCGAAGACGAAACCGATATAGAGACCTGCGATCACGTCGCTCAGGTAGTGCTGATCGAGCGCGATGCGGCTGAAAGCGATCAGCAGCGCCGCTGCGACCCAAACCGGCGTGAGACGCGGATAGAGCCGGGACATTGCAAAGGCGAGCGCGGCCGCCGTGACCGAGTGGCCCGACGGAAACGACCAGTGGTCGGAATGCGCGCCGATGCCGGTAAAGCCGTACAGGTGGTCGGAGAAAAACAGCGTCGGGCGGACTCGGCCGAAGACCGGCTTGATGATATCGGCGAACAGGCCAGAGGCGGCGACCGCCAGGAAAACGTAAGCTGCGCTCCACGCTTCCAGCTTGCGGCCGGCGATCCCGAAAACAATAAAAGCGACGCCGGATACGATCACGTAAGGACCGCCGAGACCGAACGCGGTGATGAACGCCATTACGGCGTGGAAACTCGGTCCGATGTCATGAAACGCGATTGCGATCGGTCGGTCGATCCAGAGATAGGACGCGCCGGCGGCGATCACAGTTGCAACCGTGAGCAGCGCGAAGCGCTTGAGCGCGGCCGATGGATGACGACACGCCGCCACGAGCGCGCCGATGCCGTCATGGACCACAATCGCGCGGTAGAGCAGCCAGCTCAGTCCGGTCACCAGGAAGCCGGAGGCGACGACGTCCGATAGGAAATGTCCGCCTTGCGCGATGCGCACCAGGCCAAGTGCAACACCCACCGCGACGGCGCCGGCAACCAGGCAGTGCCGTGTCCTTGTGCCCGGGACCAGCAACGCCGCCGATATCAGGAAAAATCCGACCGCAGGATCGCCGGCGGGAAACGAGCAATTGGTCACGCACTGGTTCGCCGGCACGAACGCCGGCGTGAACTTCTGCGTTCCGCCGAATTCGACGATCTGTGCCGGCCGGGCGCGGCCCCAATGATCCTTGAATACCGTGTTGACCAGAAGCCCCGGGCCGAGGGCCAGCGCCAGCAGCAGGTAAAGCGCCATGCGCCAGCGCCGCGGCCACGCAACCAACGCCAGTGCCGCCAAGGCAGCGACCGCGATCACGAAATAGCGCAAGTCAGCATGGACGGCGCCGAGGATCGCGGAATGCGAAAAGCCGCTGCCCGGAGCATAGAATGCGCGCGACGCCGCTAGATCGATGCCGGGAACGACGATCAGCAGGCCCATCGTCGCGGCGAACAGCACGAGGAAGATCGTGATGCCGCGGGTCATGCCGATCGCTTTGCGTTGAAACGCCGTGCGACTTCGGCGGCGGCACGTGCCGTGTCGTCGAGCGGCAGATAACTCCAGCGCTCGATCGCGCCGGTGAACGGCCGTGTTGCCTTCGCGGCGCGCAGCGCCGCATGGAAGCGCGCAAACTTGGGCGAGCCGCCTTCAAGCTCGACGACATGCACTGGCTTGCCGGTTGCGGCTGCCTCGCTGATCATATTGACGGAATCGGCAGTGACGACAAAAGCGTCGGCCAGCGCCAGCAAACCGAAATACGGATTGTCGCCGTCGCCACTCCAAATGAACGCATCGGGCAGCGCCTGGCGCAGTTGCGCGGCCACGCCGGAACCGCTTCGCCGCGAGGTGGTGATCGCCAAGCCATAGCCCTGTTGCGCCAGCACGGCGAGCTGCCCGATCAGCGCCGCCAACCGTACTGCCGTCAGGCGATAGACGCGGTTATCGCCGCCAAGCAGCACCGCCACCAGCGGCCGCCGCAAGCGCGCGAGCAGCGATCCAAAGCGGCGTGCGCCGCCGGCAAGCCGTGCCGGCGTCACGCGATGGACTCCGCCCAGCGTCACAAAAGCATTGTCGCCGCCGTCGCCGTCATGGCGCGGCATAACGATGAGATCGGCCTCACGGCTGGCAAAGCCGAGATTTTGCACCTGGACCCAGAAGATGCGGCCGCCGCTGGCGCGTTTGGCGGCGCGCGCAGGCGCCGCGGCCAAACGGCCGCACGAGATCAGGATGTCGGGCCACGGCGCGGCCAGGCGGTCGCCAATTGGATCAATTGCCGCCAGCGGCGCCAGCCAGGCATGTGGTGGCAGCCATCGCCACGGCGCGCGCAGAACCAGGCTTTTCTCGACGACAGTTCCGTTGAGCGCTGGCGCCACGGCTTCGGCGAGGCCCAGCGTCTGATTGGCCATGCCGATCTTGCCGTCGTGCACCGCCCAGATGATGGCCGACATCCTCGCTGTCCCCCTTCCGCGGGGGTCGCCTTGCAATATTATTACCGTATACTACGATGATCGCGCTTTGGTCGCGCCTAAACCGAATGGTTGTTGCTGGCGCGTGCTTTCAAGTGACAAATCGTTGCGAGAGTCCGGAACGCTGCAATGCGACGCATCAAGCTCGACAAGGTCGACCGGCAGATCCTGCGCGACTTGCAGGATAACGGCCGCATGACCAACGTCGAGCTTGCCGGCCGGGCCGGCATTTCGGCGCCGCCGTGCCTGCGGCGCGTGCGCGCACTCGAAGAAGGCGGCTACATCCGCGGCTATCACGCCGAGGTCAATCCCGAGGCGCTGGGATTCGGCGTCACCGTCTTCGCCCAGGTCGGCCTCAAGAGTCAGGCCGAGAACGACTTGAAGGCGTTCGAAGCGCTGGCGTCGGATTGGGACGAGGTGCGGGAAATCCACATGCTGGCGGGCGAAACTGACTTCCTGCTGAAAATCGTCGCCGCCGACTGGGACTCCTATCAGAAGTTTCTCACTACGCGGCTGACGCCGGCGCCCAACGTGGCGCATGTGCGCTCGTCGCTCGCCATCCGCACGGCGAAGTACACGCCCGGCGTGCCGGTCGACGTCGACGGCAAGACTTAGCGGAACTGAACCTTGATGATCTCGTAGGAGCGGGCGCCGCCGCGCGGCGTCGTGACTTCGACCGAGTCCGAGATGCTTTTGCCGATCAGCGCGCGTGCCAGCGGCGAAGTCACCGACAGGCGGCCTTGTGCAATGTCGGCTTCGTCCTCGCCGACGATCTGGTAGACGACCTTTTCGTCAGTTTCCTCGTCGGCCAGCGTCACCGTGGCGCCGAACTTCACCACTTTGCCGGACAGCTTGGAGACGTCGATGACCTCGGCGCGAGCGATCTTGTCCTCGAGCTCAATCACGCGGCCTTCGATGAAGCCTTGGCGCTCGCGCGCGGCGATGTACTCGGCGTTTTCCGAGATATCGCCGTGATCGCGGGCTTCCGAAATGGCGCGGATGATGGCCGGCCGGTCCACGGATTTGAGCCGTTTGAGCTCGTCCTGGAGGCGCGAAAATCCGTCGCTGGTCATCGGTATTTTGGCCATAAGGAATCCTAGCAAGCTTTTGCGGAATCGGCAAAAAGCCGGCTTTCCCAGCGAAATCCGCGGGTTGGCCGGCGCTAAAACGAGCCTTCGAAATAGGATTGTAGCGCGGCGACGTCAAGTGCGCCGGCTTTTAGCGCAACGATGGCCTCGACCGCGGCACGGGCGCCGGCAACCGTCGTGTAATACGGGATGTTGTGGGCGAGGGCGGTGCGCCGCAGGGTGAACGAGTCGGCGATTTCACGCGCTCCTTCTGTAGTATTGAACACAAGCTGCACGTCGCCCGACAGCATGCGGTCGACGATGTGCGGCCGACCCTCAAGCACCTTATTGACGGTTTCGACCGGCAAGCCGGCCTGCGCCAGCGCCGCCGCGGTGCCGCGCGTCGCCAGCAAGGTGAAACCCATCTTGTGCAGCCGCCGGCACGGCTCGATCAGGCCCGGCTTGTCGTGGTTGCGCACCGAGACGAAGACGGTGCCTGTCAGCGGCAAGGCGACGCCACTGCCGAGCTGCGACTTGGCGAAGGCGCGGCCGAAATCCGTGTCGAGGCCCATGACCTCGCCGGTCGATTTCATTTCCGGTCCAAGGATCAGGTCAACGCCGGGAAAGCGGTTGAACGGAAACACGGCTTCCTTGACGGCGACGTGCTTGCGCTTCTGCCGCGACTTCAAGTTGAAGTCGCTCAACGCCGCGCCAGCCATCAGCCGCGCGGCGATCTTGGCGATCGGCAGTCCTGTCGCTTTCGCGACAAAGGGCACGGTGCGCGATGCACGTGGATTGACTTCGAGCACATAGACCCGGCCGTCTTTGACCGCGAACTGCACGTTCATCAGGCCGACAACTTTCAGTGCGAGCGCCAGCTCTGTCGTCTGGCGCTCGATCTCCTTCACCACGGCGGCCGGCAGCGAATAGGGCGGCAGCGAACAGGCGCTGTCGCCGGAATGGATGCCGGCTTCTTCGATGTGCTCCATGATGCCGGCGACGAACACGTTTTTGCCGTCGGACAGAGCGTCGACGTCAATTTCGATTGCGTCCTGCAGATAGCGGTCGATCAGTACCGGGTTCTTGCCCGACACCTTGACGGCCTGCGTCATGTAACGCTTGAGGCCGGCGGCATCGTGGACGATCTCCATCGCCCGCCCGCCGAGCACGTAGGACGGCCGGATCACCACGGGATAGCCGATGGACGTGGCCACGGCTTCGGCCTCGTCGGCCTTTTTGGCGGTGCCATTCTCTGGCTGCAGCAGCTTGAGCTTCTGCAGCAGCTTCTGGAAGCGCTGCCGGTCCTCGGCCAGGTCGATTGCGTCGGGTGAGGTGCCGAGGATCGGAATCTTGGCTGCTTCGAGCGCGGCCGCTAACTTGAGCGGCGTCTGGCCGCCGAGCTGGACGATCACACCTTTCACCGTGCCGTTGCGCGCCTCAGTACGCACGATCTCGATGACGTCCTCGGCGGTCAGCGGCTCGAAATACAGCCGGTCCGACGTGTCGTAATCGGTCGAAACCGTCTCCGGATTGCAATTGACCATGACGGTCTCGATGCCGGCTTCTTTCAGCGAATAGGCGGCATGGACGCAGCAATAGTCGAACTCGATGCCCTGGCCGATGCGGTTGGGACCGCCTCCGAGGATGACGACCTTGTCGCGCGGCGACGGTTCGGCCTCGCATTGCGGCGCGCCGCCGGCAAGCGCGGTCTCGTAGGTCGAATACATATAAGGCGTCAGCGAAACGAACTCGGCGGCGCAGGTATCGATGCGCTTGAACACCGGATGGACGCCGAGCCGCGCTCTGAGCGCCGCGACTTCGGTCTCGCTCGTGCCGGTGAGCTCCGCCAGGCGCGCATCGCCAAAGCCCATCGCCTTGAGCTGCGCCAACCCGGCCGCGTCCTGCGGCAGGCCGGCGGCGCGCACTTGCGTTTCGGTTACGACCAGCTTGCGGACCTCCTCGAGGAACCACGGGTCGTATTTGCACGCTGCCTGGATCTCAGCGGTCGTCAGGCCGGCGCGATAGGCCGCGGCGATCACCAGCAGCCGGTCGGCCTTAGGCTTGGCGAGCTCGGTGCGGATCGCTTCCTTGTCGTCGAGCGAAATGCCACCGATTTCGGGCTCGTTAAGGCCGGTGAGGCCGGTCTCCATCGAGCGCAGGGCTTTCTGCAACGCCTCGCCGAAGTTGCGGCCGATCGCCATCGCCTCGCCGACCGATTTCATCGACGTGGTCAGGGTCGGATCGGCCTTGGGGAATTTCTCAAAGGCGAAGCGCGGCATCTTGACGACGACGTAGTCGATCGTCGGCTCGAAGCTCGCCGGCGTAACGCGCGTGATCTCATTCTTGAGCTCGTCGAGCGTGTATCCGACGGCGAGTTTGGCCGCGACCTTGGCGATCGGAAAGCCGGTCGCCTTCGACGCCAGCGCCGACGAGCGCGAGACCCGCGGATTCATCTCGATGATCACCAACCGCCCGTCGGCCGGATTGACTGCGAACTGCACGTTCGATCCACCAGTATCGACGCCGATCTCGCGCAGCACCGCGATCGAGGCGTTGCGCATGATCTGGTATTCCTTGTCGGTGAGCGTCAGTGCCGGCGCGACGGTGACGCTGTCGCCGGTGTGTACGCCCATCGGATCGACGTTCTCGATCGAGCAGACGATGATGCAGTTGTCGGCCTTGTCGCGCACCACCTCCATCTCGAATTCCTTCCAGCCGAGGACTGATTCCTCGACCAGGATCTCGTGCGTCGGCGAGATGGCGAGGCCGTTCTTCGCCATCTCCTCGAATTCCTGCGCGTTGTAGGCGATGCCGCCGCCGGTGCCGCCGAGCGTGAAGGACGGCCGGATGATCGCCGGCAGGCCCACCTGCGCCAGCGCGTCGCGCGCCGCCTCGACGCTCTTGGCGATGCGGCTCTTCGGCGATTCGAGGCCGATCCGATCCATCGCGTTGCGGAAGAGCTGGCGGTCCTCGGCCTTGGCGATGGCCTTTTCGTTTGCGCCGATCAGCTCAACGCCGTGTTTCTTGAGCGCGCCGCTCTTGGCCAACGCCATCGCCGTGTTGAGTGCGGTCTGGCCGCCCATGGTCGGCAGCAGCGCATCGGGCTTCTCCTTGGCGATGATGCGCTCGACGATCTCGGGCGTGATCGGCTCGACATAGGTCGCGTCGGCCAGACCGGGGTCGGTCATGATCGTCGCCGGGTTGGAATTCACCAACACGACGCGATAGCCCTCTTCCCTGAGCGCCTTGCAGGCCTGCGCGCCGGAATAGTCGAACTCGCACGCCTGGCCGATGACGATCGGGCCGGCGCCGATAATCAGGATGCTTTTGAGATCGGTGCGCTTCGGCATCGGCTCAGCTCTTTTGCTTTTCCATCAGCTTTACGAAGCGCTGGAAAAGATAGTGGCTGTCCTGCGGGCCGGGGCTCGCTTCGGGATGGTATTGCACCGAGAACACCGGCTTGCCCTTGACCCGGATGCCTTCGTTGCAGCCGTCGAACAGCGAGACGTGCGAGACCTCGGCCTCCTTCGGCAGCGTCTCGGGCAGCACACAGAAGCCGTGGTTCTGGCTGGTGATCTCGACCTTGCCGGTCGCCAAATCCTTCACCGGATGATTGGCGCCGCGATGGCCAAGCACCATCTTGCGCGTCTTGCCGCCGAGCGCGAGCGCGAGCAGTTGGTGGCCAAGGCAGATGCCGAAGAGGGGCTTGCCCGATTTGACCAGCTCCTGGATCACCGGCACGGCATAGACGCCGGTGGCGGCCGGATCGCCAGGGCCGTTCGACAGGAAAATCCCGTCGGGTTTGTGGCGCATGATGTCGTCGGCGCTCGCGGTCGCTGGCACGATTGTGACGGCGCAGCCTTCGCTGGCGAGTTGGCGCAGGATGTTGCGCTTGGCGCCATAATCGACAGCGACGACCCTGAAGCGCGGCTTGGCGAGCGTGCCGTAACCGTTGCCGAGCTTCCATGCCGTTTCGGTCCATTGATAGCTCTGCCGGCACGACACCTCTTTCGCCAGGTCCATGCCTTCGAGGCCGGGCCAGGCGCGCGCTTGTTTCAGCAGGTCATCGATATCGAGCTTGCCATTGGCGCGATGCGCCAGCGCGCCGTTGGGCGCACCGCCGTCACGGATGCGCCGCGTCAGCGCCCGCGTGTCGACGCCGGCCATGCCAACTAGGTCCATCTTCTTGAGCCAGGCGTCGAATGGCTGCACCGCGCGCCAATTCGACGGCGCGGTGATGTCGGTGCGCAGCACCAAGCCACGCGCCGGCGGTGTCACCGTCTCGATGTCCTCCAGATTGGCGCCGACATTGCCGATATGCGGAAAGGTGAAGGTGATAATCTGACCGGCATAGGACGGATCAGTCATGATCTCCTGATAGCCGGTCATGCTGGTGTTGAAGCAGACTTCGCCGACGCGCACGCCCTCGGCGCCAACGCCGCGTCCCCAAAAGACACTGCCGTCGGCCAAGACCAATGCCGCGGTGGCGTCGGGGGGGCGGGTGTCCATGGTCATACCGGAGATCGAAACCTCATGCCCGGAGTCGGCGGCCGCTCGCGGCAAAACGCGCCGCTGGAGGCATCCGGCGGCGCGGCGGAAAAGCGATCGGACTTGAAGACATTGAGATAGACCGCGGATAGGATGCCGTCAAGCGCCGCCGCCCGCGGCGAATCCGGAGGCAAAATGCTGCGTGACCGCTTCAGCGAGTCCCTGAAAGAGGCAATGAAGAACAGGGAAGAGCTCACGGTTTCGACCGTGCGGCTGATCCTGGCGCGGCTCAAAGAAAAGGATATCGAGGCGCGGCCTAAGCTCGATCGCATCGACGATGCCGCGATCCAGCAGATGCTGCAGCAAATGATCAAGCAGCGGCGGGAATCCATCGAGCTCTACGAGCAAGGCAAGCGGCCCGAGCTCGCTGCCAAGGAAAAGGGCGAGATCGCGGTGATCGAGCGCTTTCTGCCCAAGCAGATGAGCGGCGCCGAGCTTGAGTCGGCGGTCAAGGATACGATCAAGGAGACCAGCGCCGCCGGCATCAAGGACATGGGCAAGGTGATGGCGGCGCTGCGTACCAAATATGCCGGTCAGGTCGATCCGGCGGCGGCGAGCCAGACGGTCAAGAAG
>JBAVMB010000532.1:0-6847 GCA_049689615.1 Allostellaceae bacterium | reverse complement strand
CGCGGCTGCCGCAAGAATCTCCGCCGGTGACAGCGGCATATGATGCCCGCTATCAGCAACCAGACGCCCGGGTGCGATGGCGCGGCCGATTGCCAGTCGCCGCAACGTTGCCGGTCCGTCGATGATTGCCGAAGCGAGTACGGCTGTCATGTCGCCGCGCAGACCCCGATGGTTGAAACGCTGCAGCGGCGCTTCTTTCGGCAGTAGATAGAGCTCGCGGTAGGTCTGCCGGACCGCGGGCTCAAGGAGCAGCATTTCGGCATAACGTCCAGCGGCGACCAGTCGCGGGGCGTCGCGCTCGTCCGACAGCAGCCGGAACGAAATTTGCGGCGGCAGGTTCGGGTCGGCCGAGCGCAACTCGATCACGCCGCGCGACATCGGCGCGTACAATGCTGCTGCCAGCATGCCGATACGGGCGCCGAACGGCCGTGTACTGACACGCCCGATCGCGCACAGCAACAGATCGCCGGCCGTACAATCGGCATGGCCCGAGGATAGCCGCAATCCCGCCAGCGCGTAGTGGCGCGCGCCACGCGGCACGCCGGTGCCGGGATTCAATGTCAGGGCGAAATGGATGAAGACGTGATTCTGTAGATTTTGCCCGACGCCTGGACGGTCGGCTACTGGCCGGATTCCAAGGCGTGCAAGGGTAGCGGCCGGTCCGATGCCGGCGCGTAGCAGAAGTGCCGGCGAATGGATGCCACCCGCTGACACGATCACTTCGCGAGCCATCAGGATCCGCCGTGTGCCGGCCTGTTCGATTTCAACGCCTGCGACACGGGTGCCGTCGAGCGTCAAGCCGATGGCTGTGGTCTGGGGCAGAATGGTGAGGTTGGTGCGCCGCCGCACCGCGGCGGTGAGATAACAGCGCGCGCTGCCAGCGCGTTCGCCATCCGCGTGACTGAGCGGCATGGCGAAGAAGCCGTCCGCGGACACTTGATTGATGTCTTCGTGGAACGGCAATCCGCGCGCCGCCGCGGTATGCTCCAACTGTCGGGCGAAAGCCGGCCATTGGTCGCGCGTGGGGCTGCGGATACCTGGCGGTGGCACGTCGTTACCGATTCCGCAATCGTCCACGCGATTGACGCGCCCGAAATAGGGCCGGATATCGGCCCAGCTCCAACCCGTTGCGCCCGCTTGTGCCCAGCCGTCATAGTCGCTCGGTAGGCCGCACAGAGCCCACATGCCCATGACACTCGAACCGCCGCCCATGATGCACGCCTGCGAAAACGGTCGCGGCGGCGTGCCTTCCACCGTGCTGGCATCGAGCCCCGGCCAGAAATAGTCGCGGTTGAAATACGCGCTCGGAAAGGCATCGCGGATGTCGGCCGGCACTGCGCCGGGCGGCGTATCGACGCCAGCTTCGACCAGAATGACCCGGCACGCCGGATCCTCCGATAGCCGCGCGGCTAGGACCGTACCGGCCGTGCCGCCGCCGACGATGATGAAATCCGCCCGCTCCATCCGCGCGACCGTCCTGCCACACGATCTTACGCGGCGGCGGTCGATTCTTGCAAACGTTTGCGGTGCCGCCTATCGTGAAGGGGTTGTCGCGGAATCAAGACGCAACCGGAGCTTCACGCGCTCGCGGTCAGGCAGCTAGCGAAGCGCGCTTTTCGCAGTGGTCTGCCACATCTGCACGGCAAGAACATGCAACGCGATCTGCTGATAGTTCGCGCGCTGAGCGGCCGTCAGATGCCGGTCCACCTTGCCGATCACGAAGTGCATATTAGGCAGCGGTTCGACGTTGCGGTACCGCAGGTGCTGCATCCGCCGCCGGGCGATTTCGATTTCGTCAATTGGGCCCGCCTCGGATTTCGGCTCGCAGGGAACGACGGCGACGCGCCGGCTAGACGGGTGCGCGATGGCGGTCGGCTTGGATGGCTTGAGGGTGGAAATCATTCGCGAGCCTTTGTCCATGTTCTGCTCCCTATGTTCGCGTTCTGCGTCACGTTGCTGCGGCGGGTCCGGCGCATCCTCACTGGTTCAAGGGGTTTTGCGGCAGGCGCAGCCAACTCTGAATTTCCACTTTCAGCGCGTTGACCGCCTCTGCCGCCAGTGGAACCAGAACGTCCTGGCCTTGCAGCGATTCGAATCGAAGGACGGGCCAGTCCCACGTTCCGGTGCCGAACGACACGACGCCCTTCATGCGCGGCAACAGAAACGGTCCCGCTCCCTGCAGGTCCAACATCCGTGCGAAAGGAACTGGCGTCGACATAACACGCGCTCCTTCTCAATTGGGTGCGGTGAAAGACGACGTGCGCTGCATTTGGTGTAACCGTTCAGGCGAAGTGCCGATCGGACGCGGGACACACGACAACCAATGGCGCGCTTCATCGCCCGTCCGTCGCCGTCGCCTCTTAATTACATTCGGCCGCAATCGCCGCCGTTTCCAGCACCCTTCCGGTTTAATCCATCCGCTCGAATCGTTCGCGCCAGCGCATCGGTCGCGCGCGAACGCGTTCGGCGCGCCAGACGTTCGCGTCGGCATACTCGCCCGAATTGATGAAGACGGTCCGGCTATCTCGCGAACATCCAGATGCGGTTGGACGATTCGCGGTTGAGTCTTTCAACCATCGCAACCGTCGGCGCGGTTCCTGCGACTGCTGAGCTGGTGTTCATCGCGGCCGGTGATCGCACGATACGATCGCGCGCCGACGGTGATCGCGTCGGTCGCTGTACAGATTCGATGAAGCATATTGGCCATCGCACGGTTGCACGCGGGCGCATTCACAGAATCGTGAAGCGGCCAAACCATCATCGAAAATTTTGCAAGGGCGCTTTGGCATGCCACCACGTGTGGCCATGCGTTGGCATACCACTGCGCACGATCGAATGAATACGGTCGGCCGGGATGCTGCGATTTTCCGCCTTGCCGCGCTACTACTTGGGTATTAATCCACATGAGTTCCCAATCGAGTTTCGTCAAATTGCTATAAGACCGCGTCGGAGGTCTGAACGGCGCTTGTTCGGCCTTTTGGCGGCTGTTTCATCCAATCGGTTGCCTTACACAACGTTTGCTTGATACGAACGGTTACAACCCGGAGGCGACCGCGTTCCTAATCTGGTTGAGCAGGATCAATGATCTGTTCGACTATAGTAGATACTCGCTGTATGGTCGCGTTGATCCGATGCAAGTGATGCACACATGCATTCGAGGGCGAATCGGCGTTGGCAGCCGATTGCTAGCGTCGGCTAATCAAATTTGCCGCGTCGCGCATCGCACCGCTCTTCACCGGGAATTAAGCGCGCCGTGCAACCCTACCGTGCGCGCACGCTCATTTTTTTGGATTGGTAACGTGCTAAATATCAACATTAGCCGTACGGCGCATTCGCCTGCGCCATTGATATAGGTCAATGCGAGCCAATGGGGTTATGCCGATGGTGCATGGGACTAATCTTTGGCTCCGTTGGGGAAAAATCGCGCGAGCGAAATGCGCGATTGCCCAGGGATAGCGAATCCGGTCGCGGTTGCATACGAACGCAGTCGACGAACGGTTCGCCAAAAAAATCGGAGCGGGGGAGCACATGCGACAGGAAGCGGCGTTTGAATTCGATTCAAGCTTTGGTGCACTGGGGTGCGAGGCCGGACGAGTCCGGCGGTGGAGGGTAATCGAGTGGAACTCGAGCGTGATTTCGAGGTCATCGTAGTCACCGAGCACACCCTGACGCGGGAAGGCATCAAGGCCTTCTTCGCGGACTCGCGCTATAAGATTCGCCACGATTTTGCGACCATCAATAAGGCTATCGAAGTCGCCGATGAGCACTGCGACCTGATTTTCATCGGCTCGCGGCTTGAAGAAGAGGTGGTCGTGCCCCTCAAAATGTTGCGGCAGGTCTACCCGCGCAGCCGCATCGTCTTTTACGCCCAGCGGGTGCAGCTTGCCCGCAGCGTGCTGATCGACATTTTCGGCGCGAGTCTCGATGGCTGCCTGTTGTCGGACTCGTCGCTCGAGGTGCTGCGCAAATCTCTCGACCTGGTCATGATGGGCGAGAACGTCTTCCCGTTCAGCCTGCTGCTCACGACACACCCGAGCGAAGGCGAAGTCGCCGACTACGCGCAAGCGTCGAACGGTCCGGTATTCTCGGATCGCGAACGCCAGGTGCTCTATTTCCTGCGCGACGGCCGCTCCAACAAATTCATCGCCCGCGAGCTGCAGCTGTCGGAGGCGACGATCAAGGTCCACATCAAGACGCTGCTCCGGAAGATCGGATGCACCAACCGGACGCAGGCGGCCATCTGGGTCACCAAGCAGGGCACGATGTGGACCGGCCAAGAGGAAATTGCCCACGGCGATCTTCATTCATCGCCGGCTCCGGTTGAGCACCACTCTTGATCGGATCGCGCCGGCAACGGCGCCGCTACCACGTCCGTGCCGCCGTATCGACTGGTGTCTCAGTCAGGTAATAGTCGATCAACGCGTATGCAGCCGGCGAATCCCAGCGCGCGGCGCCGGGAAGAATACCGCGCGCGTGTCCAACGCGGTCGATGATGAACGATGTTGGCATTGCGCTGATCGCGCAATCGTGCATGTCCCTTCCGGTCGGATCGGCATAGACGCCGAGGTTCCGTAGCCCGTGTTGCGCGAGGAAATCGCTCACCGTCTGGATGTTGCGCGCGTCGGTGCAGATCGCGAGTACGGCAAAAACGTCGCTGGAGAAACGCGATTGCAACCGGTCGAGATCGGGCATCTCGGCCAGACATGGCGCGCACCATGTGGCCCAGAAATTCAACAGAACGATGCGTCCGGCCATGACGGAAAGGTCGCGTTGGTTGCCGCCGAGATCTTCGAACGCGATGCGCGGCAGGATTTGCGGCCGATCGAAGGGAAAATAATCGCCGACGAAGCCGCTCAGTGACGGCACCCCGCCGGCCGGACGCGCGGCCCGAACGCCGCTGGACCGGCTGGCGACCAGCGCGGCTGCGCCTAGCGTTATTGCCGTCCGGCGCGTTATCCCGCTGCCAGCCATTTCTCCCCTCCCGGTCCGCCGGTTGCCGCTTGCGCGGTCCGCCGGAATTTCGCCCACGCCCGCGGAGCGGGCATGGCTTTACAGCGGCCGCCGGTGCGCCTTATGACGATGACGCATGCTGCCGAAGTGCACGCGCATCCTCGGGCTGGTTGCGGTCCTCGCCGCCGCGTCCGGCTGCACGTCGATGCCGACGTCGACAGCCGTAGCATATAACGACCCCGTTCCATACTGCGCGGCAGTCGGCACGATCGATCATCCGGATGACCGGTACGACGGACCGGCCTCGCCCGAATGGATAGCCGATGCCATCACCCGGTCCTTGCATCTGGGACCCGCGGTCACCGCTCAGATGGCGTTACCCGTTGCCTGGCGCTGCATCGACGGATCGGTTGCGGCATGCAGCTTCGGTTTCGGCATGCCCTGTGACGCCAAAGCCGACGACACGAGCCGTGTGCCGACCAAAGACGTCCTGGATTTCTGCCGCGCGTTCCCGGAAATCGACCAGCCGTTGCCAAGCATGAGCGGACCCCCAACGGTCTATGCGTGGGGCTGCCGCGCCGGATGGCCGCACATTATCGGCCTGCGGGGCGACATCGACCCAGAGGGCTACCCGCGGCGCTACTGGCTGCGGGTCACGCCCGGTCCGGCTTTCTCGGCCCAGCTCGACCCAACGCCGTACAACGCATCCAATTGCGCGGGCAGCGGCAGGCCGGCGCGCCTCGCCACCTGTTCGAGCGTAGCGCCGACATAGACGGCACTGGTGCGGCCGTCCATGCAGAAATAGTGGCCGCCGTGAAGGATGCCGATCATCAGCCGCGAATGCTGCTCGTCCGGCAACTGCGCTTCGAAATAGTCGCAAAACAGGTCGCTGGCGCGGCAGATCGACTGCCAGCGTCCAGTATAGGTCATCACGACCGCCACTTCGCGAATAAGTTCGATATCCGCGGCCGTCAGGCCGTTGGCCGGCAGGGTCGTGTCCCTAGGCATGACGGCCCGTTCCGGGCCGCTGCAAGGTCGGCGCCGTCGGCAAATCCGCACGGAAGCACGCGCCGACGGTAAGCTGCGGCGGCAGGTAATGCGCCAATGCCGCGACCTCTTCGTCGCACAACAGCTCGGCGATGACGCTCACCAGCGCGAAATAGACGCGATCGGTCGCCATCCGGCGCCGGTTGACGTTGGCGATCAGCGTTCGAAACAGGGCCGAAGCGGCGACGCGCGAGCCGTCGATGGAATTCGCGTCGAACGTCGATCGCTCGCTGCGATCGGCGACGAATTGGGATTGGATGCTCATCGCTCTGTCTCCCTTGCCGGCTTGGTGTCCGACACGCGGTGCAGAGCAAGAAGCAGGCCACCCGCGCGCCGCCGATCCGGCGCTCGCGTCCCTCGGACACGCATTGGACACAGCAATGTCCAATCCGCGCGACAATTTTCACACGACGGGCCGCGCAATTTTTTCGTCGTCGCCGCCGTCGCCGACCGCACGCATGTCCAACCGTGTCCCGTGCAGCGATAGAAACTGTCACCGTCGCGTGACACCGATGCTCCATCCGCGAGACAGGTTTCGCGCTGACGATCCGTTCGGGTTAACGAAGGCGGCGGCATAGCCGAAAGAAATCCCTTGTGCACAGCCACAGATTTGTCGCGACCCGGCCGCGGCGACCGGTTGGCACGCGGTGTGCGTAGAGGACTGCGACGGCTCTCGCGCAATGGAGCGCGGGCCCAAAGAGTTTCGCGGCACAATGATGACAAACCTCGATCGCCAGACCGCATTGGACCCAACCCGGCGTCGGCCCCCGGCTCGCGCTTGGTCACGCCGTGCCAGCCTGGTGGCGATGTCGCTCGTTGCTGGGCTGGCCGGCGCGCTCGCATTCGGCGG
>JBAVMB010000531.1:0-3772 GCA_049689615.1 Allostellaceae bacterium | reverse complement strand
GCCGACGGCCGCGGCCTCGCGGCGGCACTGGCGCTCGGCGCCGAAGGCGTGCTGGTCGGCACGCGCTTCTACGCCACCGCCGAATCACTGGCGCACGATGCGGCCAAGGCGCGCGTCGTCGCCGCGTCCGGCGAGACGACGCTGCGCACGACGATCTTCGACATCGTGCGCGGACTCGATTGGCCGAAGCCTTATACCGGCCGCGCGCTCAGCAATGCTTTTTGCGGGCGCTGGCACGGCCGCGAAGGTGAACTGACCGCGGCACAGACCGCCGAGATGCAACGCTATAAGGCCGCAGTCGAGGCCGGCGATTTCGGCACCGCCGTCATCTTCGCCGGCGAGGACGTCGATCTGATCGACGACGTACCGCCCGCAGCAACGATCGTCGCGCGCTTGGCGGACGAGGCCGAACACGCGCTGCGATCCGCGGTACGGCGGCTGGCGTAAGGGAGACGGCGATGGAAAACGCCGGCGACGAATTCAAGAACCGGTCGTTGTGGCAACGCTCGGGCTACGCGCTGAACGGGATTTTCGCCGGTCTCCATCGCGAAGGCAGCTTGCGGCTCGAACTCGCCGTTGCCGCCGCTTCACTCATCCTGCTCGCTTGGTTGCGCCCTCCGGCGGTGTGGTGGGCGGTTGGCGTGCTGATGATGGCCGCGGTGCTGGCGGCCGAGCTGATCAACTCCGCGATCGAGGCGCTCGCCGACCACCTCCATCCGACGCTCCACCGCGAGATTCGCGTCGTCAAGGATATGGCGGCCGGGGCCATCCTCGTGCTCAACCTCGCGGCGCTGGTCGTGCTGGTGCTGCTGCTGACGATGGCGTGGCGCTGAGCTAGCGCCAGAATTCGCATGTGGCGCGGCGGCAGCCTTCGGCCATCGCCGCCAGCTTGGCCCACACCACTTGCGGATCGACGGCGGCCTGGCCGACCCAGGTGCCATAGCCGCAATCGCTGCCGGCAATGACGTTCTCGCGTCCGACCAGCTTGGCGTAACGCCCGATGCGCTGGGCGATGAGATCGGGATGCTCGATGAAGTTCGACTTCGATTCGAGCACGCCGGGGATCAGGACCTTGCCATCCGGCAGCTTCACCGTCTCGAACAGCTTCCATTCGTGGGCGTGACGCGGGTTCGCCGCCTCGAACGAGATCGCCGCCGGCTTGGCCTTGAACACCAGATCGATGATGTCGGCGATCGGCACGTCGCAATGGTGCGGACCTTCGTAGTTGCCCCAACACAAATGCATGCGCAGGTTCTCGGCGGGAATATTGCGCACGGCGTGATTGAGCGCTTCGATGTGCAGCGCTGCCATCTTGCGGAATTCCTTGAGGTCAAGATCGCCGAACTGGATATGCCGGCCCATCGCCAGATCGGGACAATCGAGCTGCAGGACGAAGCCGGCGTTCGCGACGGTTTCGTATTCGGGCCGCATCGCTTCGGCGATCGCCGCGAGATAGGCCTCGTGCGACGGATAATGGCCGTTGTGGAAGAACAGCGAGATCACGCCCGGCGAGGCGGCGCTCATGAACGCGGCTTCGTGGCGCGCGCCCTGCAGCGCCGCCTTCAGATTGGCGACGTCGATCCGCGCCGCTTCGGCGTCCTTGACCGAAATCGGTCCGTTGCAGGCGGGCGTCTTGCGGCGCGCGCGGCCCGGATCGCCGAACACTTTGCGGTGCAGATTGGGAAAGTCGGCGAGATCCTTGTAGGTCGTCACCGGAATGCTCTCGCCGCCGAAACCCGCGAGCCGGTCCTTGATATAGGTGGCATAGCTCGGCTTCGACATCTCGCCGTCGTTGACGATGTCCACACCCGCGGCGCTCTGCTTGCGCACGATTTCGCCGACGGCGTCGCGGATATGCGCGCCAAGCTGGACGCCATCGACCGGCACGCCTTCCTCCTTGGCGTACATGTCGCGGATGAGGCGCTCCGGCCGCGGCAGGCTGCCGGTGTGGGTGCAGAGGAAACGTTCGGTGCTGCGTTTCATCGGTTTCTCCCGGTGCCGACGCTAGCACCGCTGTGACCGGCGTTGGAACCGCGCCGGCCGAATGCCGTTCTGTGTCTGCATAAGGAGGTGCCTATGACGCGTAAACCCCTCGTTCTCGCAGGGCTGTGTGTCGCACTCCTCGCGGTGCCGGCCTTCGCCCAGCAAGGAAATCCGGGCGGCACCATGCCGCCACCGACCACGACCGCACCCTCGAGCCCGCAGGGCGGCATGACCCCGTCGAACCCCGGCGCGCCAAATGCGGCGACGCCGGCCCCGCGCGTCCGCCACGTGGCGCGGGCCAGGGGAATTCGGAGCTGTTGGGACCTCGCCTGGCAGTCTCAGGCGATGAAGAGCTGCTTCGCGCAGCATCCGGAGCAGGCGCAGCAACATCCGCAGGCCGCCCAGATGTAAGCCAGTCGAGCGGCGCGCCGAGCAATCGTTACTGACGGCAGCCGTCTCAGTCCATCCCTGCAGGGGACGCGCTCGGCGCCCCCCTTTTTTATGCGCGCCGCGGCGCCAAGGCGGATGTTGATCGTCTTCAGGGCGTGCCGCACTATGACCGCAGCCGTAGCGCTGCAGGCGGGAGGACGGTCTGACCTCGATAGGCATGGCGGCAACGAGCGTCCGGCGCGCGGCGCCGGAGGCGGCGCGCGGCGGTCACATCGTCGTGCGCGGATTGCAGAAGCGCTATGGCGCCCTGCGGGTGTTCGAAGGCGTCAACCTCGAGGTGGCGGAGCGCGAGATCGTCGCGCTGGTCGGGCCGTCGGGTTGCGGCAAGACTACGCTGCTGCGGTGCATCGACGGCCTCATTCCGGCCGACGGCGAGGTTTCGGTCGATGGCGAGATCGTACGCGAGCCACGGCCCGGCATCGCCATGGTCTTCCAGCATTTCGGCCTGTTTCCGTGGAAGACGGTGTACGACAACGTCGCCTATGGACTGCGCATGGCCGGCGTCGACTCCGGCGAGATCGCGCGCCGCGTGCCGCATTTCATCAATCTCGTCGGTCTTTCGGGCTTCGAGAAGGCGTATCCCTATCAGCTGTCGGGCGGCATGCAGCAACGCTGTGGCCTGGCGCGCGCGCTGGCGGTCGATCCGCGCGTGTTGCTGATGGACGAACCGTTCGCCGCAGTCGACGCGCAGACGCGCGAGATCCTGCAATTCGAGCTGCTGCGTATCTGGGAGCGCCAGCCGACGACCATGCTGTTCGTCACGCATTCGATCGAAGAGGCGGTGCTGATGGGCGATCGCGTCGTCGTCCTGAAGGGCCGGCCGTCACGGATTCACGAGGACATCGCTGTCGACCTGCCGCGGCCGCGCTCGCGCGAGACGCTGAGCCTGCCGCGTTTCGCGGAATTGCGGGAGCGAGTCTGGTCGACGTTGATGAGCGAGGCACGCAAAGCTGAATTCGAACTCGAACGCTAAATAAAACGCCAGGGAGGGAAGTATGGTTCGCAAGACGATTGTCGCCGCGCTGGTCGCCTGTGCAGCATTCGCCGGACCGGCCGCACCGGCCGCACGTGCGGCGGATGCGCCCAAGATCGTGATCGGCATTCCGGGCATTCCGCCGATCTTCAGTTCGGTCATCGCCTACGTCGCGCAGGACGAGGGCTTCTTCAAGAAATACGGCGCCAACGTCGAATTGCGGCCGTTCGACAACGGCACGGCGGCGGCGCGCGCCGTCGTTGCCGGCGACCTCGACGCGTCGTTCTCGGGCACCAACGTCGTCGTTTTCCAGATCGCCAATGCCGGCATACCCCTTAAGGCGGTCTACGGCTTTCCGCATCCCGA
>JBAVMB010000530.1:0-6665 GCA_049689615.1 Allostellaceae bacterium | reverse complement strand
GAATAAGCCGGTGCGGTGCCGCCGATCAGATTGGCGCCATGCGCAACGCGCCGTCGAGCCGGATGACTTCGCCGTTGAGCATCGGATTCTCCACGATGTGCCGGACCAGCGCGGCATATTCGTCCGGTATGCCAAGCCGCTTCGGAAACGGCACGCTCGCGCCGAGCGACTGCTGTGCCGCTTCGGGCAACGCCCGCACCATCGGTGTCTCAAAGATGCCGGGCGCGATCGTCATCACCCGGATGCCGAAACGGGCGAATTCGCGCGCCACCGGCAACGTCAATGCGGCTACGCCGCCCTTCGACGCCGAATAGGCCGCTTGCCCGATCTGACCGTCGAACGCGGCAACCGATGCAGTGTTGATGATGACGCCACGCTCGCCGTCGACGTTCAACGGCTCGAGCGTACTCATCTCCGCGCCGACCAGACGGATCATGTTGAAGGTTCCGATCAGATTGACCGCGATCACTTGCGCGAAATCAACGAGCGGCATCGGACCTGATTTTCCGACGACGCGCTTCGCCGGGCCGATGCCGGCGCAATTGACCAGAATCCGTGCTCGGCCGAGCCGTTTGGCGAGATCGACCACGAGCGCCTCGCCTTGGGCTGCGTCGGATACGTCGCAGCGCGCCGCCAGTGCGTCGGATCCGAGCGTCCCGGCAGCGCGCATCGCGGCTTCGCCATCGATGTCGACGACGGCGACGCGTGCTCCAGCCGAAGCCAGCAGCCGTGCCGTCGCCAGGCCGAGACCTGAGGCGCCACCGGTGACGATGGCGTTGGTTTCGCGATCGATTTTCATGGCTCCTTCCCCCGGATCGCTGCGTCCCGCCGCAACGTGCACGAATTTCTTCCGTCCCGACGACCGCTTTGCAAGCATCGCGCATTGGGCTAAACAACGCTATGCCCAACGGGCAAGGGACCGCCGCCAGAAGCGGCCCGGCTAGGGAGCGACCGAACGTGGCGGAGATCATTCTCGAAGCGCGCGGTCTGTCCAAGGAATTCCTTGGCTTCGCGGCCGTGCGCGACGTCTCGCTCAAGGTCAACCGCAACTCCATCCACGCGTTGATCGGCCCCAATGGTGCCGGCAAAACCACCGTCTTCAATCTGCTGACCAAATTCCTCGAACCGACCGCCGGGACGATCGTCTTCATGGGCCGCGACATCACGCGCACCAGAGCCGCCGACGTCGCCCGGCTGGGCATGGTGCGATCGTTCCAGATCTCGGCGGTGTTTCCGCACATGACCGTGCGCGAGAACGTGCGCGTTGCGCTCCAGCGCCCGCTCGGCACGTCGTATCATTTTTGGCAGCCGATTGAATCGCTCGCCGGCCTCGACGGCCGCGCCGATGCCGTGCTCGATATGGTGGGTCTGCGCGGGCACGGTGACCTGCTGGCGGCCGAATTGCCTTACGGCGGCAAACGCTCGCTCGAGATCGCGACGACGCTGGCGCTCGAGCCTGCGCTGCTGCTGCTCGACGAGCCAATGGCCGGCCTCGGACTCGAGGACATCAAGCGCATCTCGGCGCTGGTGCGCGAGGTGGCGAAGACGCGCACCGTACTGATGGTGGAGCACAATCTGTCGGTGGTTGCCGATCTTTCGGATATCATCACCGTGCTGACGCGCGGCCGCGTCCTGGCCGAAGGTCCGTACCGCGAGATTGCCAACAACGCCGAAGTGCGCGAGGCGTATCTCGGAACCGGCCATGCGTAGCGACGCGGCCACCGATACGTTGCTCGAGGTGCATGGGCTCGAAGCCTGGTACGGTGAATCACACGTTCTGCATGGCATGGATTTGACGGTCGCGGCCGGCGAAGTCGCGACCCTGCTCGGACGCAACGGCGCCGGCAAAACGACGACACTCAAATCGATCATGGGCATCCTGCCCGAGCGCCGCGGTTCAATCACGTTCGACGGCCGCGCGACGATCGACCTTCCAGCCTATCAAATCGCTCGGCTCGGCATCGCCTATTGTCCGGAGGATCGCGGCATCTTCGCCAGCCTTACCGTCGAGGAAAATTTGATGCTGCCGCCGGTGATCGCACCCGGTGGCATGTCGGTCGATGAGATCTACCGCATGTTTCCCAATCTGCTCGAGCGGCGTGCCAGCCAAGGCACCAAGTTGTCTGGCGGCGAGCAGCAGATGCTGGCGATCGGTCGCATCCTGCGGACCGGTGCGCGGCTTCTTCTCCTCGACGAGCCCACCGAGGGTTTGGCGCCGGTGATCGTGCAACAGATCGGCACCGTCATCGGCCGGCTCAAACAGGCGGGCTTCACCATCCTGCTGGTCGAGCAAAACTTCCGCTTTGCGGCGACCGTTGCCGACCGCCACTATGTGGTCGAGCATGGCCGGGTCGTCGACATGATCCCGAACGAACGGTTGGAGGCCGAGACCAACAAGCTGCACGAATATCTCGGCGTATGAAACGCATCAGGGGAGAGGAAACATGAATCGCAGATCGCTTCTGGCCGCGGGATTTGCCGTGGCGTTGGCGTTCGGCGCGGCGGCTCCGGCCGCTCAGGCGGCGAACGACAAGGTGGTCATTGGTGTGATGAACGACATGTCGTCGGTCTATTCCTACCTCGGCGGCATGGGGTCTGTGGTTGCTGCCCGCATGGCGGTGCACGATTTCGGCGGCAAGGTGCTCGGCAAGCCGATCGAAGTCATCTACGCCGATCACCAGAACAAGCCCGATGTCGGCGCCGCGATCGCGCAAAAATGGTTCGACCAGGACGGCGTCGACGCGATCGTCGATCTGCCGACTTCGTCCGTGGCCATCGCCGTGCAGCAAGTGGCGAAGGAGCGCGGCAAGGTCACATTGATCTCGAATGGCGGCTCGTCCGAGCTGACGGGTAAATTCTGCTCGCCGACCGGCGTGCATTGGACTTACGACACTTACGCGCTGGCCCACGTCACCGGGAAGGCCATCGTACAACAGGGTGGCAAGAGCTGGTTCTTCATCACCGCCGATTACGCCTTCGGTCATCAGTTGCAGGACGACACCGCGGCGGTGGTCAAGGCATCGGGCGGCACGGTGGTCGGCTCGGTCAACGTGCCGCTGAACAATGCTGACTTCTCGTCGTTCCTGCTGCAAGCCCAGCAATCGAAGGCCCAGGTGATCGGCCTCGCCAACGCCGGCGGCGACACCGTCAATTCGATCAAGCAGGCCGCCGAATTCGGCATCGTCAAAGGCGGCCAACGGCTGGCCGGCCTGCTCGTCTTCATCGCCGACGTCAACGCCCTCGGCCTGCAAACGGCGCAGGGTCTGATGCTGACCGAGGCCTATTACTGGGACCAGAACGCCCAAACGCGCGCTTTCGCCAAACGGTTCGAAGCCGAATATAACGGCAAGGTTCCGACCTCCGGTCAGGCCGGCGTCTATGGCGCCGTGCTGCACTATCTCAAGGCGATGGCAGCAGCCAAGACCGAGGACGGCGTCAAAGTGGTCGACGAAATGCGCAAGATGCCGATCAACGACTTCATGACGCACAACGGCAAGATCCGCATCGACGGCCGCGTTATCCGCGACATGTACCTGTTCCAGGTCAAGAGTCCGCAGGAGTCGAAGTATCCGTACGACTATTACAAACAGCTCGCGGTGATACCCGGCGACCAGGCGTTCCGGCCGCTCAGCGAGAGCGAGTGCCCGCTCGTGAAGCACTGATCGCCGCGCGCAACGGGGTGGGGCCGATGCTGGAGTGGTTGCATATCGCCGTGCCGCCGGCACCGGCGATGTTCGGTCAACTTCTCATCGGCCTCATCAACGGCGCGTTCTATGCGATGTTGAGCCTCGGCCTCGCCGTCATCTTTGGCCTGCTCAACATCATCAATTTCGCGCACGGCGCCCAGTATATGCTTGGCGCCTTCTGCGCCTACCTCATCCTCAATTATCTCGGCATAGGTTACTGGCCGTCGCTCCTGATCGCGCCGATCGTCGTCGGCGCCTTTGGCATGTTGCTCGAACGCTTCTTCATCCGCTGGGTTTATCGCCTCGACCATCTCTATGGTCTGCTGCTCACCTTCGGCATGGCGCTCATCATCCAGGGCGTGTTCCGCCAGCAATATGGCAGCGCCGGCCAGCCCTATTCGATTCCGGACCTGCTCGCCGGCGGCCAGGATCTGGGTTTCATGTTCCTGCCCAACTATCGCGCCTGGGTGATTGTCGCATCGTCTGCGTTCTGTTTCGGTACCTGGTTTGTCATCGAACGCACGCGGCTCGGCGCATACTTGCGCGCGGCGACCGAAAACCCTGCCCTGGTCCAGGCCTTCGGCATCAACGTGCCGCGCATGGTTACACTGACATACGGCTTCGGCTGCGCGCTCGCAGCGCTGGCTGGCGTGCTGGCAGCGCCGATCTATCAGGTAAGTCCGCTGATGGGATCGAACCTGATCATCGTGGTGTTTGCCGTCGTGGTGATCGGCGGCATGGGCTCGATCCTCGGCGCGATTGTCGGCGGCTTCGCACTCGGCGTCATCGAAGGCCTGACCAAGGTGTTCTATCCCGAGGCCTCTTCGACGGCGATCTTCGTCATCATGGTCGTCGTGCTGCTGGTGAAGCCGGCGGGCCTGTTCGGCCGGACGGTTTGACGTGAACGAGACCGCCACCGTCCGCACGGTGCGGCGCCTTGCCTTGCTCGCTGCCGCCCTCGCCGCGCCATTCCTGTTCTATCCGATCTTCCTGATGAAAGCGTTGTGCTTTGCGCTATTCGCCGCGGCATTCAACCTGCTGATCGGCTTTGCCGGCCTTCTGTCGTTCGGACACGCCGCTTTCTTCGGCAGCGCCTCCTATGTCGCGGCCTACGCGGCGAAGTCATGGGGCTTCTCGCCGCTGCTGGCCATCCTGGCTGGCACCATCGTCGCCGGAATCATGGGCGTCGCGTTTGGCTGGCTCGCCATCCGGCGCAAAGGCATCTACTTCGCGATGGTGACGCTGGCGCTGTCGCAGATGGTCTATTTCTACGCCCTTGAGTCCAAATACACCGGCGGCGAGGACGGCATCCAGGCGGTGCCGCGCGGCGATCTGTTCGGCGTGATCGACCTGAATCAGCCTCTGGTGATGTACTACTTCGTGCTGGCGGTGTGTTTGCTCGGCTTCGGTATCGTCTACCGCGCCATCCATTCGCCGTTCGGCGAGGTCCTGAGAGCCATCCGCGACAACGAGCCGCGCGCGATCTCGCTCGGCTATCGCACCGACCGCTACAAGCTGCTGGCGTTCACGCTATCCGCCACGCTGGCCGGCCTGGCTGGCGCAACCAAGGCGCTCGTGTTCCAGCTGGCGTCGCTGACCGACGTCACCTGGCAAATGTCGGGCGACGTCGTGCTGATGACGCTCATTGGCGGCTTAGGCACCATATGGGGGCCGGTGGTGGGCGCCTTCATCTCGATCACGATGGAGAACTATCTAGCGGAGCTCGGTTCGTGGGTGACCGTGATCCAGGGAACGATCTTCGTGGTCTGCGTGCTGGCATTTCGCCGTGGCGTCGTCGGCGAAATCGTCCATTTCCTCAGCCGACGGCAGCGCAAACCGCAGCTTGTCGACGAACCTGGTATGCATCGGGCCTCATGATCCGCAAGCTCAAATCCGGCAAGTACCGCCTGTACTCGCGCAAGAAAAATCCAAAGACCGGCAAGCGGCGCAATCTCGGCACGTTTACCAGCCGTGCCGCCGCTTTGCAGCACGAACGCGCGATCCAATTCTTCAAACGTCGGCACTAGGCAAAGTGCGCTACGGAGCGATCTCGACAGCGGCGCTTGCCGGCGATTAAGCTCGCGTGATTCCGCAGCCGTCGCTCCGGAGGAACGCACCATGTCCTACGGTCTTGAGCAATTCATCGCCGATTGTCGTTCCGTCCTAAAGCAAGATGCGGGCCCGGCAGGACGTGAAATCGTGCGTCAGATGCTCGAACGCCTGCTGCATGAGAAGCATTTTCTCGCCCGCTACTGCTCCGACGCGACGCCGGCCGGCCTCCGCGTACTGCATGACGATGCCGAACTCGGCTTTCAGATTCTCGTCCACGTCAATGCGAAGGCACGCGTGTCGCCGCCGCATGACCACGGCAAATCCTGGGCGATCTATGGCCAGGCCGCCGGCCATACCGACATGGTCGAATACGAACGCGTCGACCACGGCACGGATCCCGTCCGGGGGCAACTCAGAATCAAGCGAACCTACCGTCTCAATCCCGGCGAGGCGGGAATTTTCCAGGATGGCGCGATCCACTCGATCAACTATCCGGACAAGGCGCGCTTCATCCGCGTCACCGGCACCAATCTCGACAGCATTCCGCGCATCATGTTCGACATGAAGACAGGCAAGGTCACGCCCATGACGCCGCAGCGGGCAACCTAACTCGTCGACTTCGGCCGCTGGCAGGCCGGCAGTTGCGACTCGGTTGACCGACGCTCTGATCGGCGGAATAGGCGATCCGCGTCTTCCGCCCGGCGCCGGCCGCGTGCCTCTGGCGTCCCTTCATCGCTGCCATCCAGAATCAATCACAAACGAGCGGAGGTTTTAGCGGGTCGTCTGGCCTTTGTCTTGTTCCTGCCCGGCTGGCGGCAGCACGCGAAATGCGATCGCCGCTACTGTGCCGCAACCGTATGTTCGAGCGGCGCGATCTCGTTGCGCAAAGCAGCGAGCGCCACCTCGTCGAGCGTTTCGCGTTCGAGC
>JBAVMB010000529.1:0-2307 GCA_049689615.1 Allostellaceae bacterium | reverse complement strand
AATTGCGGCTGATCGCGATCAATGCAAAGCGGCATGGTGACGATCCGGCGTTCCGTGCCGACGCCTTCCGTACCGTCGAAAGTTCGGCCGCGCGTATGAGTGCGCTGCTGTTGCAACTCAATGCACGAACCGCCGCCGCGGCCGAGCCGCACCGCGCCATGCCGACCGACGCCGCACACATAGTCGCCGAAGTCGCCAGCGCGCTCGCTGGCGGGACGGTGGCGATCGAAACCCGCATGCCGGGCGGAGGCGCCCTCGTCGCGATGCCAGCCGAAGATTTGCGGTCGGCCCTGACCCACGTCCTGAGCAACGCTATCGAGGCCTCGCCCGCGGGCGCTGTCGTCAGTATCACGGGCGCGATCACCGGCGACCGGCACGTCATCGAGATCGCCGATCACGGACCGGGCATGGACCCGGAATTCGTCGCTGGCGAGCTGTTCCGCCCCTTCCGCACGACCAAGGAAAGTGGCAGCGGCATCGGTGCTTTTCAGACCCGCGAGCTCGTGCGCGCTGCCGGCGGCGAGCTCGACGTGATCAGCCAGGTTGGCGCCGGCACGACCATGCGAATCGTTCTTCCTCTAGCGCGAGAAGGAGCCGTCTCCTCGGCGGCATAAAACCATGAAAGATAGCAAAATCTCCCTCCTGATCGTTGAGGACGACGACGGCATCGCCCGCCAATACAAATGGGCCTTGTCGGATTGCGACACCGCATTCGCCGCCAACCGCGACGATGCGATCGCCGAGTTCCGGCGCGTGCGGCCGCATGTCGTCGTGCTCGATCTCGGCTTGCCGCCGGCCGCCGACACCGCCGCCGAAGGAATGGCGGCGCTCGAAGCGATGCTGGCGATGGCGCCCGAGACCAAGATCATTGTCGCGTCAGGCAACGAAAGCCGCGAAGTCGCGCTGCGCGCGGTACAGCTTGGCGCCTACGATTTCCATCTGAAGCCAGTCGATCTCGACGTACTGCGGCTGATGATTGCACGCGCCGCCAAACTGCGCGAACTCGAGGCCGAGAACCGCCGCCTGCAGGAGCTGATGCCGCAATCGCCGATCGACGGCATTGTCGCCGCCAGCCCGCAGATGACGCGCGTGCTGCGCACTATCGAGAAAATCGCCTCGACCGACGTCGCCGTCCTGCTCCTCGGCGAAAGCGGCACCGGCAAGGAGGTGCTCGCCCAAGCGGTCCACCGGCTGAGCCCGCGCGCCAAGAAGCCGTTCGTCGCCATCAATTGCGCAGCGATTCCCGAGACGCTGCTCGAAAGCGAGCTGTTCGGTCACGAGAAAGGCGCGTTCACCGGCGCCGTCAAGCAGACCATCGGCAAGATCGAAAGCGCCAACGGCGGCACGCTGTTCCTCGACGAGATCGGCGACGTGCCCCTGGCCATGCAGGTGAAGCTGCTGCGCTTCCTGCAAGATCAGGTGGTGGAGCGCATCGGCGGCCACCGTCCGATCCAGGTCGATGTGCGCATCGTCTGCGCCACCAACCAGGATCTCGACCACATGATCGGCACCGGCCGGTTCCGCGAGGATCTCTACTATCGACTCAACGAAGTGCGGGTGATGGTGTCGCCGCTGCGCGAGCGCGAAGGCGATCCGGTGCTGCTTGCCAACCATTTTCTCAAGCGCTTCAACGAGCAGTTCGCGCGCAAGATTAAGGGCTTCGGCTCGGACGCGCTGACCGCGATCGCCGTCCATCCGTGGCGCGGCAACGTGCGCGAGCTCGAGAACCGCGTGAAGCGCGCGGTGGTCATGGCCGAAGGCGCGACCGTTAGCGCCGCCGACCTCGAGTTGGCGCCGGCCGAGCTGCCGTTCGGTTCGCTCGATCTGCGCGAGGCGCGGGCCCGGGCGGAACGCGGCGTCATCCAGATGGCGCTGGCGCAAAGCAGCGGCAACCTGTCGCGCGCTTCGAAACTGCTCGGCATCAGCCGGCCGACGCTTTACGGCCTGCTCGAAGACCTCGGCCTGGAAGTCCATTCCTGAGCACGCATCGCCTGGAGAGTCCCATGATCAAGCGTTCCGGTTTCATCGGCCGCGTCCTGCCCTTCATGCTGGCATGCGGCGTGCTGGCAGTGCCTTCGGTCACCTTCGCGTCGACCGGCTATGCCGACACAGCGCAGCAGCTGATCGACCGCGGCGATCTGCGCGCCGCAGCCATCGAGCTGCGCAATGCGGCACGCAGCGAGCCTGAGAATGCCGACATCCATCTGCGCCTGGCACGGATCTATCTCCAGATCGGCAACATTCCGGCCGCCGAGGCCGAGGCCCGCCTGTCGCTGGCGCGCGGCGGCGAAGACGCCACAGTCGCGC
>JBAVMB010000528.1:0-2824 GCA_049689615.1 Allostellaceae bacterium | reverse complement strand
TCGGCGCCGACGAGCTGCTGACACAGCCGTGCACGGTTCTAGTTCCTGCGGCCATCGAACAAATGATCACCGAGAAAAACGCCGGCCAGCTCAAGTGCCGCATCCTGGCCGAAGGCGCCAACGGTCCGACGACGCCGGGTGCCGACGCCATTCTCGACCGGCGCCAGGACGAGATCTTCGTCATCCCCGACATTCTGTGCAATTCAGGCGGTGTCATCGTCTCCTACTTCGAATGGGTGCAGGATTTGCAGCAGCTGTTCTGGACCGAGACCGAAGTTAATCACCGACTCGAGCAAATCCTAGAAACTGCCTTCCGCCTGGTGGCGCGGCGCGGCCGCAACGACCGAGTCTCTAACCGCATCGCGGCGATGGCCCTTGGTGTCGAGAAAGTCCGCGCCGGCAAGCAGCTGCGCGGCCTTTTTCCGTGAGAATGGTGTGACTGCGACCCTGATCGACAGCTTCGTCATTTTCGGTGTGATCGTCGATCCGATCGGCACCGCCGTGATCTTCGCGACGCTGACGCACGATTGGAGCCGTCGAGAGCAGCGCGGTGCTGCGTTGCGCGGTGTTTCCGTCGCGGCAATCTTGCTCCTGGTCTTTGCATTCGCGGGCGCCCCGTTGCTGCATTCACTGGGAATCTCGCTTGCCGCCTTTCACATCGCCGGCGGCATTCTGCTGTTCCTGTTGGCGATCGACATGACCTTTGCAAGACCATCGGGTTTCCACGCGCCGACACCGCCCGAACGCGAAGAAGCTCGGCGGCGCGACGACGTTGCGGTCTTTCCGCTCGCCTTTCCGCTCCTGGCCGGACCAGGCGCGCTGACTTCGACCGTGCTTCTCGTCGGCCGCGCCGGCACACCCGAAGCAGAGGCGGTCGTCATTGCCGCGCTCGCCGTCGTGCTCGCTTTGACCCTCGTAGCGCTGCTGTCAGCCGTGCGCCTGTCGCGTCTGTTGGGTATCACCGGTGCCAATGTGATCAGCCGCGTACTGGGCCTCGTTTTGGCCGCACTGGCGGCGCAATTCGTGCTCGACGGCCTGGCATCGAGCGGCTTGCATCTTTGAACGGCGCGACCACCATCGGGAACTCGGCAAACGCAGCCACGTTGTGTTCTTGACTGGGAACAAGCATGGAGCGCGACATCATGGGCGAAGGCCTGTCGCGCATTACAGGAAACGCTTCGAGGCGCCGCCAGCGCGTATTGCTACGCGATATTTGGACCTGGGTCGCACCATGGCTTGCGGGTGTGTTGCTCGCCTGTGGGACGCTATTGGGATTTTTCACCGCAGCCGGCGCTCACGGTCGGGACACTTATGCCGCAGGATTCTTCACCGCCAGCTTGACGCTGATTGCATTGGTTTGGTTGGTAAAGCGTTCATGTGATCGCCCAATACACGGTTTGCTAATCGATATCCGGATTGAGAGGCCGGAATCACTCCTGCTTCTGCTCGCATTGTTGGCCGCCATCGGCATCGGCGGCCTGTTCCTGGCCGCCGATGCGCACGGCGCGGCAAAGTCAGCGGGTTACACGCTGTTTGTTGTGTGCTTGCTGTTCATCGCCTGGAACCTCAAGCACTATTACGACCAAATCGACTCCCATTAACCGGCCGTGGCCGCCACCGCCAATTAGATTCGCTCCGGCAGCGGCTTGCCGCGTGTCTCCGGCAGGAACAGTGTCGCGACGAAGCCGACGATGTAGACGAAGCTGATCGACACCGCGGCGTTCCCGAAGCCGCCGAAATTGGCAATCAGCGTTCCGGCAATCAGCGGCCCGATGAAGGCGACGAAGCGCGGTGCGTTGAAGGCGAAGGCGACGCCGGTCGCGCGCACCGAAGTCGGGAACAGCTCCGGCAACCACACCGGCATCCACGAATATTGCCCAAGCGTGAAGAAGCCGTTCACCGCCGCCACCAGCAGCAGCAAATTCAGGTCATGCGTCCACAGGAACAGCACGGGCGTCATCAGCAGCGATAGTGCGTAGAACACCAGTACCACCGGCTTGCGGCCGTAAATGTCGGCGAGGAATCCGACGCCGACATAGCCAATGATCGCGCCGATATTGTAGGCCATGCCGGTGTAACCGGCCCAAACCGGCCCTGGCAGACCGGCTTTGGCAGCAACCGAAGCGACATAAGGCGGCACGAAGCTCGAAATGCCCCACCACGCCAAGGTCGTCGACAGCGACATCAGGAAGGTAGCCACCAGCCGCCGCCGCACCGGCGGATCGGCAAATAATTCGACCAAGGTGAAGCGCGTCAGCGCATGGTCCGCGGCGTCGAGCTTGCCGCCGCCCCTCTTCCGTTCGGTCGCCGCCTTGCGGCGTTTGTCGGTGCGCTCCCACACCGCCGATTCCGGAATGCCGCGCCGGATCCACAGCGTGAACAGTCCCGGCACGACGCCGATTAGATACATGTAACGCCAGGCATCCGGGCCGTGCGCTCCGACGAACACCCAGATTAGCGACGCGGCGAAGAAGCCGATGCCGAGACCGCATTGCATGAGCCCGGCGCCGCGGCCGCGCGCCTTGTCAGGCCAAAGCTCCGCGGTGATCGAGGTGCCGGTCGCCCATTCCGAACCGATCGCCACGCCGACGATGAAGCGCAGGACTGCGAATGATTCCCAGCTCCAGGCGACAGCGCTCAAGCCGGTCATCAGCGAATAAGCGAGGATCGCCAGCATCATGGTGCGCTTGCGGCCGATGTAATCGGCGAGGATGCCGCCGATCATGCCGCCGACGCCCCAGCCGAGCAGCGTGGTGGCAATGATCGTGCCGGCGAAAACCGGAATTCGCGCGTATTGGGACGGATCGAGCAGCTGATGCAGGGC
>JBAVMB010000527.1:0-1844 GCA_049689615.1 Allostellaceae bacterium | reverse complement strand
TCTCGAACTCGAGCAGCCCCTTGGCCAGCGCGTGCAGTTCCTCGAGATGTTCGGTGAGGATGGTTCGCGCCGTCCGTTCGCCCTCCTCGACGATTCGGCGAATCTCCTCGTCGATCACCTTGGCGGTGGCGTCGGAGACGTTCTTGCGCTGGGTCACGGAGTGGCCGAGGAAGACCTCCTCCTCGTTCTCGCTGTAGCGCAGCGGGCCGAGCTTCTCGCTGAAGCCGAACTCGGTGACCATGCGGCGCGCCAGGTTGGTGGCGCGGCGGATGTCGTCCGACGCGCCGGTCGTGACCTTCTGCGTGCCGAAGATCAGCTCCTCGGCAACGCGGCCGCCGAACAGGCTCGCCACCATCGCCTCGAGCTCCATCTTCGACTGGCTGTACTTGTCGCGCTCCGGCAGGAACATGGTCACGCCGAGCGCCCGGCCGCGCGGGATGATGGTCACCTTGTGCAGCGGCTCGTGCCCCTCGGCATAGAGCATGATCAAGGCGTGGCCGCCCTCGTGATAGGCGGTGAGCTTCTTCTCGTCCTCGGTCATGACCATGGAACGCCGTTCGGCGCCCATCATCACCTTGTCCTTGGCCTGCTCGAATTCGGCCATGGTAACCGAGCGCTTGCCCTTGCGCGCCGCCATCAGCGCCGCCTCGTTGACGAGATTGGCGAGATCGGCGCCGGAGAAGCCGGGCGTGCCGCGGGCGATGATGCGCGGATCGACGTCCGACGCCAGCGGCACCTTGCGCATGTGGACCTTGAGAATTTTCTCGCGGCCGACGACGTCCGGGTTCGGCACGACAACCTGACGGTCGAAGCGGCCGGGACGCAGCAGCGCCGGATCGAGCACGTCCGGACGATTGGTCGCGGCGATCAAAATCACGCCCTCGTTCGCCTCGAAGCCGTCCATCTCCACCAGCAACTGATTGAGCGTCTGTTCGCGCTCGTCGTTGCCGCCGCCGAGGCCGGCACCGCGGTGACGGCCGACGGCGTCAATCTCGTCGATGAAGATGATGCAAGGCGCGTTCTTCTTGCCCTGCTCGAACATGTCGCGCACGCGCGAGGCGCCGACGCCGACGAACATCTCGACGAAGTCGGAGCCCGAAATCGTGAAGAACGGCACGTTCGCCTCGCCTGCGATGGCGCGCGCCAACAGCGTCTTGCCGGTGCCCGGCGGGCCGACCAGCAACACGCCTTTCGGAATCTTGCCGCCGAGGCGCTGGAACTTCTGCGGGTCCTTGAGGTATTCGACGATCTCTTCGAGCTCGTTCTTGGCCTCGTCGATGCCGGCGACGTCGTCGAAGGTGATGCGGCCGACCTTCTCGGTCAGCAGCCGCGCGCGACTCTTGCCGAAGCCCATCGCCCGGCCACCGCCGCCCTGCATCTGGCGCATGAAGAAGATCCACACGCCGATCAGCAGGAGCATCGGGAACCACGAGATCAGGATGCCGAACAGCGACGGCATGTTCTCTTCGGTCGGCGAAGCGCGGATCACCACGCCCTTGTCGAGCAGGCGGCTGACCAGGTTCGGATCGTTCGGCGCGAAGGTCGAGAATTCGCGGCCGTCGTTGAGTTTACCCGTGACGGTGCTGCCCTGCTGGCCGGTCTGGATCGTGACCTGGCGGACCTCGCCGCGGTTCACGTCATTGATGAATTCGGAATAAGCGAGGCTCGGCTGCGGCGTGTGCGTGGTCGAGCTCTGGAACAGGTTGAACAACGCAACCAGGAGCAGGCCGATGATGATCCAAAGGGCGAGGTTCTTGCCGAAATTGTTCACGAGTCCAAAGGCCCTTCCATGCCGAGCCGGCTGCCTATCGCTCTCCAGGCCCCGGGGCCGGACACTCCGCCCC
>JBAVMB010000526.1:0-3579 GCA_049689615.1 Allostellaceae bacterium | reverse complement strand
CTGCCGAGCTGGTGCGCGGCGGCGGCGGCCAGCGCACCGACGGCAGCGACCCGCTGCTCGCGCGCCAACGCGAGTTGCGTCGCGGCATAGGCGTCGCGCATGCGGCGGGCCTCTTCGGCGACGAACCAGTTATAGCCGGTGATGAACAGGCTCGACGACACCAGCGCCACCCACATGCCGAGGACGTAAATCGGTGCCGGCTCGATGGTGGCGCCCGGCGGCGCCGGCAACGGCAGATGCGCGAGCGCCAGGACGGTGATGGCGACGACGGTGAGCGCCGACAGGCCGGCAACGGTACGTCTCGTCAGGATGGTCGCCGACACCGTGGCGGGCGCCAGCATCAGGATGGCGAACGGATTCTGCAGTCCGCCGGTGAGGAACAGCAGCACGCCGAGTTGCAACGTGTCGAAGGCGAGGTAAATCGCCGCCTCGCGGTTGCCGAGGCGGGCGGCAGCGCGGTTCGAGATCCAGGCGACGACGTTGAGCAGCGCCGAGATTGCGACGACGCCAAGCGCCGCCGTCAGCGGCAGCGCGAATCCCAGGACCTCATGCACCACCAAGAGCGTCACCGCCTGGCCGATGACCGCGACCCAGCGGATCAGCACCAGCATGCGCAGGCTGACGGCGACGTCGTTGCGGAGGATCGGCCAGAGGGCCGCTTCCGCCTTGAATGAGTTGGGTTTTTCGCCGATTGCGGGCATCAACTCATTATACACCGCGCGCCGACGCGGCCAACGCGCGGCGGCTGGCAAGATAGGCCGCGTTGCCGGTAGTATCGCGACCATGAATCTGGACGATTTCACACGCGATTGGCCGGCGCGACGTGCCGATGCACGGGTCGCATTGACATTCTTCACCCGGCTGATCTGGGGCGATCGGCCGGCGCCGGCGCTCGGCGAACTGGCGGCGGCAAGCTGGGCGTTTCCGCTGACGGGGCTGGTGATCGGCGTCTGTGGCGCGGTGGCCTACGCCATCGTCGTCCGGCTCGGCGTGCCGGTACCGGCGGCGGCGCTGCTGGCCGTGGCGACAACGGCGTTGGTCACCGGTGGACAGCACGAAGACGGTCTCGCCCGTACGATCGAAGGCCTGGGCCGCGGCGGTGACATCAACGACCGGCTGCGGCTGATGCGTGACGGACCGAACGGCGCGCTCGGCGTGCTGGCCATCGTTCTGAGCGTCGGATTGCGCGCCGGCGCGCTCTTCGCTGTCGGCACGACATTCGGCACCGCCGGCATCAGCGGCGCGTTGGTCGCGTGCCATGCGATCGCGCGCGGCTTACTGCCGGCCGCGCTGCGTTGGGGCGAGCCTGGGGTGCCTGGCGATTGGGCGGCCGAGGCCGGCCGGCCGGAGACCACGAACGTTGCCACCGCCGCGGCGATCGCGCTGGTGCTGGCATTGCTGGCGCTGGGCATCAAGGCCGGGCTGGTGGCGATCGTCATCGGTGCCGTCGCGATGGCGGCAGCGAGCTACGCGGCGCATCGGCGCATCGGCGGTTTCACCGGCGACACGTTGAGTGCGGTCGAGCAAGTCGGCGAGATCGCCGTGCTGCTGGTTGCCGCGGCCTGGAGTTAGCGCCGTGCGGTGCGCCGGTCAGCCGTCGATTGCACCGCGGCGGATGGTGATCGGCGCCGGCTCAATAGCTGGCGGCTGGGCGGTCATCGCTTCGTGGGCATAGACGCAGAGTTCGTCGCGCCAGAGTTCGAAGGTCGTGGCGTGGCGGGCCACCGCGGCAAGAATGCCGTTGGTCACGGCACGCGGCAGCGTCGGAGCGCGGATCGTTTCGACCGCCATGACCTTGCGGTCGCGGTCGAGCAGATAGCAGCGGAATTCAGCCATCGTGTTCCTCCACGCAGGTCTCTTGGCGTAATTATTCACCCTAGCCTGCCGCGGAATGGTTAAAACCCGCCAAACATAGCCATACTGCCGATGCCCGAAATCGCCGAATCCCGCCTCGCAGCCCTGGGCCAGAAGCCGCGCCAAGTCCGGCGTTTGGCCGTTCTGGCGGGGACGGACCGGTCTGCCGCTTTTACGGTGCTGACGGCGTTGGCGGCGGCAGGCTATGGCATCGCGGAACTGCCCGAGAATGCGGCCGAGCTCGGCGCCAGGTTCGATGCCGCCGAAGGCGAGCCGATCATGCTCAACGACTATGCGGCGTTCCACGCGACATTGCCGGCGGCGTTGCGCGACGCCGTGGCGGCGCGTTGGGGCGCGGCGGAACGCGATCCGCATTACCGCCCCGGACAGGTCGATTGCGGCCGGTTCATCGTTCCGGCTTTGCGCCTCGGCAATATTGCGGTGGTCGCGGCCGGTGAAACGACCGTGCCGCCGCGTCATGACGCGCTCGCGCGCGCAGCGTGGATAGCCGACAGTTTTCGCGCCGACGCCGCGATCGCCTGGCAACCGCTCGGCGTCGATTTGTCCTTGCCAGTCCTGGTCGCGCCGGCCGATGACCCCGCCGATGCGTATTCGCTGGTCGCGGCACTCGACGGCGACGGTGCGGCGCTGCGCCGCTGGCGGTTGACATGATCGCGCGCTGGAGTACCGGCTGGCGGCCGTTTCTGCTGCTCGGGTTGTTGTGTCTCGGTCTCTATCTTCCAGGCATCTCCGCCTTGCCGCCGACGGATCGCGACGAGGCGCGTTTCGCCCAGGCGACGCGGCAAATGCTCGAGACCGGCGATTGGCTGCACATCCGCTTCCAGGACGTAGCCCGCAACCAGAAGCCGGCCGGCATCTATTGGCTGCAGGCGATGTCAGTAGCCGTCACCAGCGACGCGGCAAGTCCGGCGATCTGGCCGTATCGGCTGCCGTCTCTGCTCGGCGCAATCATCGCCGTGCTGCTGACTTACACGCTTGGCCGCAATCTCGTCGGCGCGCCAGCGGCGCTGCTGGGCGCGGCGCTGCTCGCCGCGTCGCTGAGCCTGACGGTCGAAGCGCATCTCGCCAAAACCGACGCCGCACTGCTGGCCTGCGTCGTCGCGGCACAGTTGGCATTGGCCGAGATTTATCGTCGCGCCCGCACTGCTGCGACCGCACCGTGGCCGTGGGCCTTGTTGTTCTGGATCGCGATCGGCGCCGGCGCATTGATCAAAGGACCGGTTGCGCCGTTGCTTGCAGCGCTCACTGTTGCGGCGCTGGCACTCGCCGACCGCGGCGCCGGATGGCTCAAGGCGTTGCGCGCGTGGTGGGGTGTGCCGCTGGCGATTCTTATGGTCGGGCCGTGGCTTGCGGCGATGATGCACGCGACCCACGACAGCTTTATCGCCGGTTCGCTCGGTAGCGACTTCTTCGGCAAGGTCGTGGGCGCGCAACAAAGCCACGGCGCGCCGCCAGGCACCTATTTGCTGTTGCTGGCATTGATTTTTTGGCCGGGTTCGTTGTTCGCCGTTGCCGGCATGCGCTGGGCGTGGCGCGAACGTGACAGGCCGTCGCAGCGCTTCCTGTTGGCGTGGATCGTGCCGTTTTGGGTCGTACTCGAGCTGGTACCCACCAAATTGCCTCACTATGTCTTGCCGCTCTTGCCGGCACTGGCGCTGCTCGGCGCGCATGCCTTGTTCAACGCCGATGCCGGTCCGCGTACGC
>JBAVMB010000525.1:0-4293 GCA_049689615.1 Allostellaceae bacterium | reverse complement strand
CCCAAGGGCCGCACCATTGTCGTCGGCGCCGGCAAGGCCGCTGCAGCAATGGCCAAAGCGGTCGAGGATCATTGGCGCGGCAAGATCTCCGGTTTGGTTGTGACGCGTTACGGTTACGGCCTGCGCTGCAAGCGCATTGAGGTCGTCGAGGCGAGCCATCCGGTGCCCGACGCGGCCGGTCAGGCGGCGGCGGCGCGCATCCTGAACACCGTTCAAGGCTTGACGCGCGACGATCTGGTGCTCTGCCTGATCTCAGGCGGAGCCTCGGCGCTTCTGGCGCTGCCGGCGCCGGGCATCACGCTCGACGACAAGCGCGCCCTGACGCGCGAGCTGTTGCGCTGCGGCGCCACGATCTCGGAACTCAACGCCGTGCGCAAGCACCTGTCGGCAATCAAAGGCGGCCGGCTTGCCGCGGCCGCGTCGCCGGCACGGGTCGTCACATTGGCAATTTCGGACGTGCCGGGCGACGATCCGGCGGTGATCGGCTCGGGACCGACCGTCCCGGATCCGTCGACCTTTGCCGATGCGCGCGCCATTCTGGCGAAATACCGGATCACGCCGCCAGCGTCGATCGCGCGCCATCTGGAAGCCGCGCACGACGAGACGCCGAAACCTGGCGACAAGCGCCTGGCAGGGGCACGTTACGTCATGATCGCCACACCGCAAGCGGCATTGCAGGCTGCAGCCGACGCCGCCTGGAAGCGCGGCGTCACGCCCGTCATCCTCGGCGATGCGCTCGAAGGCGAAGCCCGCGACGTGGCAATGGCCCATGCCGGCATCGCACGCGCGGTCGCGCAAGGTCATTTCCGCATCGGCAAGTCGGCCCTGCGGCCGCCGCTGGTGCTGCTGTCGGGCGGCGAAACCACCGTGACGGTGACACACGACGGCCGCGGCGGACGCAACAGCGCGTTCGCTCTCGCGCTGGCGCTGGCCCTCGAAGGCGCGGGGGAGATTTATGGTCTGGCTTGCGACACCGACGGCACCGACGGCACCGAGAACAATGCCGGCGCGATCACCACGCCCGATACGCTGGCGCGCGCCACCAAACGCGGCGTCGACCTCAAAGGATTGCTGGCCGCCGACGATTCTTGGGCGGCCTTCGACGCGCTCGGCGACCTGATTGTCACAGGACCGACACAAACAAATGTAAACGATTTCCGCGCCATTCTAGTGTTAAAGGAAAAATGAGATGCGACGCCGCCGCGCAACAAAAATAGTCGCCACATTGGGACCGGCGACCGCCACGCCGGAAAAGATCGCCGCGCTGTTCGAAGCCGGTGTCGATGTCTTTCGCCTGAATTTCAGCCATGGCGTGCAAGGCGACCACAAGGCACGACTCGACATCGTGCGTGCGCTTGAAAAGACGACTGGCCGGCCGATCGGCGTCATGGCCGACCTGCAGGGCCCGAAGCTGCGCGTCGGAACCTTTGCCGGCGGCCGCGTGCGTCTGGCCGAGGGGGCAGCGTTCCGGCTCGATCTCGATAAGGCCGCCGGCGACGCCCAGCGCGCCAGCCTGCCGCATCCCGAGGTTTTTGCCGCCCTGGCGCCCGCGACCGATCTGCTGCTCGACGACGGCAACATCCGCCTGCGGGTCGAGAAGTGCGGCAAGGATTTCGCACAGACCCGCGTGATCAACGGCGGCACCTTGTCCGATCGCAAAGGGGTCAACGTGCCAAACGCGGTACTGCCTCTGTCGCCGCTGACGACCAAAGACCGGGCCGATCTTGCCTTTGCGCTCGATATGGGCGCCGACTGGATCGCGCTGTCCTTCGTGCAGCGGCCGGAAGACGTGGCCGAGGCCCGCAAGCTGATCGGCAACCGCGCCGGCGTGCTGGTGAAGCTGGAAAAGCCGGCGGCGATCACCAAGCTCAACGAGATCATCGAGTTGAGCGAGGCGGTGATGGTGGCGCTCGGCGATCTCGGCGTCGAGATGCCGCCCGAGGAAGTGCCGCCGCTGCAGCGCCGCATCATTGGCGCCTGCCGCGCCGCGGGAAAACCCGTCGTCGTCGCGACCCAGATGCTCGAATCGATGGTGCGGCTGCCTGTGCCGACGCGCGCCGAGGCCTCCGATGTTGCCACTGCAGTCTACGAAGGCGCCGATGCGGTGATGTTGTCGGCAGAAACCGCATCCGGCGAATATCCGGTCGAAGCGGTTAAGATGATGGACCGCATCATCCGACGGGTGCAGGCCGATCCGGCCTATTTCCCGTCGCTGCACGCCACCGCCGCGGCCAGCGATCACACGCCGTCCGACGCGATCAGTGCGGCCGCCGGCATGGTGGCGCACACCATCGGCGCGGCCGCGATTATGTCCTATACGACGTCGGGCACGACCGGTCTGCGTGCCGCGCGCGAACGGCCCGATGTACCGGTGATCGCGATGACCTCGATCCTGTCGACCGCGCGGCGGTTGGCGATCGCCTGGGGCCTGCATTGCGTCCACACGGCGGACGTCAACAACTTCACCGACATGGTGCAGAAGGCGACGCAAACCGCCCGCGAAGAAGGCTTTGCCGAGATGGGTCAGCGCATCGTGATCACCGCCGGCGTGCCGTTCGGGACGCCGGGCGCGACGAACGTGCTCCGCATCGCCTGGGTCGACAGCTAGTCAGGCGCGCAGCAGCCCGTCGAACGGCTTGATCCTGGCGGTATCGGGGAAGACTTTTCTGTCGAGGATGCTGCGCGTGAGACCGAGATGCTCGCGCAGCACCGCCTTCATCACGGCACGTGAATCGGTGGTCATGCGCAGGTCGCGATCGTCCTGAAGCTGCACCAGGCCTGGCCAGTCGCCGGCGACACGCCCACCTTTCACGGCACCGCCCATCACGACCAGCACCGAAGCCGTGCCGTGGTCGGTGCCGTTGTTGCCGTTGACCGCGACGGTACGGCCGAATTCAGTGACGGCGACGACGACTGTTTGGCGCCAAGCCGGCCCCATCGCCTTGGCGAGCGCATCGAGACCGGCGGCGAAGCCTTCCATGTTTTGCGCCAAGCGGCCAGTCTCGGCGCCTTGATTGACGTGCGTGTCCCAGCCGCCCATGTCGAGCGCGGCGATACGCGGACCGTGCGGCGCGGCGAGCAGCTTGCCGGCGGCGTCGGCGAGAGCGGCGAACGCCTTTGGACCGAAGCCCATGCCACCTTTGGCCATGGTGTCGTTACCGAGCACCGTGTTCGAGAACACTTGCGCCTTGATGCCTTCGGCGAGCGCCGGACCGAGCAGCGGATCGCGCGCATAGATTGGGCCGAGCGCGGCGATCAGATCATTGTCGACGGCGCCGACACCTTGCGGTTCCCAGCTGGCGACTTGCGCCTTGCCGCGCAGGATCAGCGGCACCGCGCCGCCGACCGCCAAACCGAGCCGCGCCTTGTCGCCACCCTGGAGCAGCACGATGGCGCGGTTGAGCCAGCCATCGTTCTCGCCCTGTTTGACCGTCAGGCCGGTCTCCATGAGGTCTTGCGCATCGAAATGCGAACGCGTGTGATAGCCGTTGCCGGCGGCATGGACGAAGAGCAGCTCGCCGCGGCGGTAATAAGGCTCGATCGCACCCAACGCCGGGTGCAGCGCGAAGAATCGGTCGAGCGCGATAGTGCCACCGGTTCCGCCGGGCGGCTTGAGCGCGATTGCACCGCGTTTTTCCTGGTAGAGCAGATCGCCGACCGGCGCGACCGCTGCCATCCCGTCGAGCGCGCCGCGTAGCAAAACGACGACGAAACGGCGATCGCCGGGCACGGCAGCGAAAACTGCCCCCGGCAAGGCAGCAAGCGTGAAGACACCGGCGCCGCTGGCGACCAGGCCGAGGAACTGACGGCGCGACGAATCGCAACAGCCCATGGGTTTCATCGCCTCTGGAATTCCGGCGCGGCCAGCAGCAAGGCGACGCCGGCACGCCGCGACGGCGCACGCCGGATGGCCTGCAGCGTATCGGCGGGCAGCGCCTCGCCGAGGGTCGCGCTCGCAAGCTGGATCGGATCCGGCGTGCCGGGAAGGCGATTGGCGAAAATCTCGCACCAATCCGCGCGGTGCAGCACCGCTTCGGGCGAAATCCAGGATGCAGCATCGTCGGGCCAGCCTGCTGGCGACGGCGCATAAAATGGCAGGTGATTCAATGTGCGCAGGCCGCCAGCCAGCATCGGCGCCGATGGCGTGAAGTCGGTAGCACGGCAGGCGGCGGTCACCATATCGCCCGGCGTCCGCACCTTGCCGAACGGTTTCGACCACGCGGCGTCCGAAGCGACGACGGCCTTGGTCACCGCGGCGAGATTCCCGCCCGTATCGCGGAACACGTTGGTGAT
>JBAVMB010000524.1:0-4570 GCA_049689615.1 Allostellaceae bacterium | reverse complement strand
GCTCGATGCCGGCCGGCTTCATACCGTGTGTCGCCGTCTGATAGGCCACCGCCAGGATGTCGCCGCAGACTTCGAGGGAGTTGGAACGTACCTGTTTGTGCGGCAGGTCGGTCTGCACCACCAGCTTGAGCTGGCGCGGATCGCTGACGTCGACGGCGGTGAAGTTCTTTGGCGCCGATTCATGCGCCAGCCACAGAATGCGGCGGCCGTCATGCGCGAGCTGCAGACTCATGCCTTCGCCGATGCCGCCGAAACCAGCGAGATCGTGATGGGCGAGGAGCTTCAGATTGTGGGCTTGGGCGGTCATGGCAGCGGAATCCTGGGCGATTATTTGCCGTCGACGCGGCGCTTGGCCTCCTCGATCAGCGACAGATCGACGTATGCCGGCTCGAGCGTCACCACTTTAGGAATCACGTGCAGCGTCGCGGCCTGCTCTATGTCGTCCTGTGCTGCCTTGATGTTGGGCCTGGCGTCCGGCGAACGATAAAAATCTTTATTGGTGAAGGCATAGGCGAGGTCCGCCGGCGATTGCTTGGTCACTTGCTCGGCGATCGCCAGCGCCTCGTCGCGGTTCTTCGGATCGAGGAACCAGCGCACGGCGCGGATGTGATCTTCGAAGAAATCGACCAGCGCCGGGCGGTGCGCCTTGATGAAATCTTCGCGTATCGCCCACAACACAGTCTGCGAGGGGCCGATGGCCTGGCCCATGGTGAACAGCGTGCGGTACTTGCCGGCCTCGTCGAGCTTGTGCTCGAACTGCGGCATGACAGCGATGAGATCGACTTTGTTCTGCTCGATCATCGAGACCATGTTGGCGAAGTTGGCCTCGACGGTGGTGAATTGGTCATCGTTGACGCCGTGCTTGTGCAGCATGACGCGCATCGCAGCGTCGCTGGCCGAGCCGATGGCGTTGGTCGCGACGCGCTTACCTTTGATGTCGACAACGCTTTTGATAGGCCCGTCTTTCAGCACGATATAGGGCTGATCGAAATAGCCGTGCGTGCCGGTCTGGATGACGTCGGCGACGACGCGCACGTCCAGATGCGCGTTGGTGATCGCGAGCGCCAGCGACGACGGCGCGAACGCCGCGACTTCGAGCTCGTTCGCCGCCATTGCCTCGATCTGCGGCGTTGAGCCGGCGAAGCGCACGGCCTTTGCAACGTAGGTCTTGCCGTCGTGCGGCATGATCTCGGGGTGCTTCTGCGCCAGCACGTCGAGCAGCGGCGCCAAATGTCCGGGCGCCTGCGCCCAGCCGACATTGATCTGAACCGGTGCTTGTGCCTGCGCCGGCATGCCGGTGAGGGATGCGGTGGCGATCAGCGCGGCGCCAGCGGCCGCATGGCGAAGTCGGCTCATATCCTCCCCCTCGTCTCGTTCTTGCGGCATCTGCCGCTTGGCGCGATCTTAACAGAGCGACAGACGATGAAAACGCGCGAATATCCGAGGGATCGCAAGGCGATGGCGGCAACGCCGGTAACGCTCGTCAGCGGTTTTCTCGGCAGCGGCAAGACGACGCTGCTGAACGCGCTGTTGCGGCAACCGGCGTTGCGCAACACCGCCGTCATCGTCAACGAGTTCGGCGAGATCGGCCTCGACCATCTGCTGATCGAAACCGCGTTCGAGGACGCCATACTTCTGAAAAGCGGCTGCGTTTGCTGCACGGTGCGCGGCGATCTTACCGACACGATTGTGTCGCTCGACGCGCGGGTTCGCCGCGGCGAGATCCCGCGCTTCGACCGTGTCGCGGTCGAAACCACCGGCCTTGCCGATCCGGCGCCGATCGTCGCCATGCTGCTCGAGGATGCGCAACTCGCGCCGCTGGTCCGGCTCGATCGCGTGTTGGTGACGGTGGATGCAGTGAACGCCGCTGCGCAGCTCGATGCAAACTATGAGTCGGCAAAACAGGCGGTCCTGGCCGATGTCCTGGTGCTGACCAAGACCGATCTGGTGTTGCCGGCAGCCCGTGCGGCGATCGAGGCGCGGCTGCGCACCCTCAATCCCATGGCGTTCATCGTTGCGGTAATCAATGGCGCGATCGCATCCGAGATTCTATTCGCGTCATCGCCGCGCGGCAGCGTCGCCGTGCCTAATCCTCACGACGATCACAATCACGATGCATCGCCCGATCATCTGCTGCGCCATCACGGAATAACGAGCTTCGTCGTAACGCATGACGTGCCGGTCGCGTGGTCGGCGTTAGCGGTCTGGCTCGAAGCCTTGGCAGCGTTCAAGGGGCGGGCGCTGCTGCGGCTCAAAGGCCTGGTCAATGTGGCCGGGCGCGGCGGCCCGGTCGCGCTCGATGTCGTTCAGCATCTCATCCACCCGCCGCGTGCGCTGTCGCGCTGGCCCGATGCCGACCGCCGGACACGGCTGGTCTTCATCACCCGCGGCCTCGACCGGGACGCGATCGCACGCTCATTTGCAGCGGCCATGGCCACGCGGGGCTGAGCGCCGCCGGGTTATTCCCCATTCTCATCATCGAAGCGCCACGGCCGCGTCACGCTAACGTCACCGGCGTTGCGTACAGTGGCGTGGTCGCGCGATGGCGCGAATTACGTTGCCGGGGCTGCGGCAACCCTCCCAGTCCGGTGTCCTCCTGGCGACTGATGCCTCCCCCCAAGGGGCAGGGTGGCGGTTCGGCTTGGCGCCGGACTGCCGCCTTCTCTTTTTGCCGCGGCGCGTGAAAACGGTATCATCGCCGCTGGCCGTGGCTCCGGGAAAGCCCGCGGCCTGGGAGGACTGGTTCTTGGGGCAGAGCGAAATCCGCGATGGCATGCGGATCGATTGGGACGTGCCGATCGTGATGGACGACGGCGTCGTACTGCGGGCCGACGTCTACCGTCCGACCAGGCCCGGCAAGGTGCCGGTAATCATCACCTACGGCCCTTACGCCAAAGGCCTTGCCTTCCAGGAGGGCTACAAAAGCGCCTGGGACATCATGGCGAAAAACCATCCCGACGTGACCGCCGGTTCGTCCAACAAGTACCAAAACTGGGAGGTCGTCGATCCGGAGAAATGGGTGCCCGACGGCTATGCCTGCGTGCGCGTCGATTCGCGAGGCGCCGGCCGTTCACCCGGATACATCGATCACTTCTCGCCACGCGAGACCCAGGATTTCTACGACAGCATCGAATGGGCGGCGCGTCAGGATTGGTGCAACGGCAAGGTCGGCATCAATGGCATTTCGTACTACGCGATGAATTCATGGACCGTGGCAGCCCGGCAGCCGCCGCACCTAGCGGCCGTTTGCGCCTGGGAAGGCGCAGCCGATTGGTTCCGCGATTCGACTCATCACGGCGGCATCCTCTCGACCTTCTGGGCCAACTGGTACGACATGCAGGTCAAATCAGTGCAGCACGGGCTCGGCACGCGCGGACCGAAAAGCGCTGTCACTGGCGAACTGGTTTGCGGCCCGGAAACGCTGAGCGAGCCCGAGCTCGCCGCCAATCGCTGCGATTTCGGCAGCGATATTTTGGCGCATCCGCTCGACGATGCCTGGTACAAGGCGCGCTCGCCGCGCTGGGATAATGTGAAGGTACCGTTTCTGTCAGCGGCAAATTGGGGCGGGCAAGGCCTGCATCCGCGCGGCAATTTCGAAGCCTTCGTGCGTGCCGCATCCCAGCGCAAATGGCTCGAAGCGCATGGGGGCACGCACTGGGTCGAGTTCTATACCGATTACGGCGTTGGATTGCAGAAACGCTTCTTCGCTTATTTCCTCAAGGGCGAGAAGAACGGCTGGGACAAGGAGCCGAAAGTGCGGCTCCAGGTGCGGCACATCGACGGCTTCCGCGAGCGCTTCGAGAAGGAGTGGCCGCTCAAGCGCACGCGCTGGACCAAGTTTCATTTGCGGCCCGATCTGACGCTCGCGGCCAAGCCGACGGCGAAAAAAACGACGCGCGCTTTCGCCGCACTCGGCGACGGTCTGACCTTCATGAGCGCACCTGTCACGCACGTCACCGAGATCACCGGACCGATTGCGGCGCGGCTCGCGCTTTCGTCGTCTACGGCGGATGCCGATCTGTTCCTGGTTCTGCGCCTGTTCAACCACGCCGGCAAGGAGGTCGCGTTCCAGGGCGCGCTCGATCCACACACGCCGATCGCGCAGGGCTGGCTGCGCGCGTCGCATCGCCAGCTCGACCGTCGGCTGACGCGGCGCTGGCGGCCCTACCACACGCACGACAAGATCGAGCCCCTGAAGCCGGGTCGCAAAGTGACGCTCGATATCGAGCTGTGGCCGACTTCGATCGTCGTGCCCAAGGGCTGGCGCCTTGGCTTGTCGGTGCGTGGCCGCGATTACGAGCACGACGGGCCGGCAGCAGGCCTTTCGAATATGAAACATCCGATGCGCGGCTGCGGCCCATTTTTGCACAACGACCCGCGCGACCGGCCAGCGGCGCTGTTCGGCGGCGAAACCACGCTCTATTTCGGCGCCGGCACGGCGGCCTATTTGCTCTTGCCGATCATTCCAACGAAGCCCGTGCAGCGCAGGAAGGCGCGATGACCGACGCACGGACAGACAGCGGCCTCGGCGAGACGTTCCAGGCCTTGCACGAGATCGTGCGCGCCGCGC
>JBAVMB010000523.1:0-2547 GCA_049689615.1 Allostellaceae bacterium | reverse complement strand
GGTGATCGCCGTGCCGGCAAGCAGGGTGCGACGCGAAAACGAACGCGGACGGTTCATCGCGTCCGCGCCGCTCACTTCGCGACCAGGGACTCTTGAGCCTTGCTCACGTGCCACAGCACGATGTGGTAGTGCGGCTCCTCGACGCCGGGATGGCCGGCGTTGAAGTAAAGCGACACGTGATCGACGCGGCCGCCGGGCGCGGCGAGATTGAAGGCTTTCTGCGCTTCGAAATCCTTGATCGGGATCATGTAAATCGTGCTCACCAGCCGACCCTTGTGGTCGTAGGCGAGGAACGGTCCGGCCGGCAGCGTTTTCGGATCGACGTAGAGCACGCCGATGCCCGGCAGGAAGTCAGGCAGCTTCACCAGGGTGCTGACCTTCTTGTAGGTGCCGCCCGGCGGTTCCTTGGCGACGTTCTGGGCAAAAGCCGGCGTGGCCACGAAAGCCAATAATGCGAGAGCAACGAGCAGTCGACGCATGGATCACTCCTTTGGTTTCTGGTTTGCAACGGACGTCTTGGAAAGGCCGGACGCGACGCCGAGACGCGTGAGCACGCGGCCCATCAGCGCATCGCAGCGCGCGCCGGCGAATGGAAACGCGTCATCGAGGATCGAGGCGAATTCGGCGCTCAGCGCCTGACGCAGCTGGCGATTGGCGCGATGGAAGCGGGTCTTCACCGTCTCGGCCGGAATGCCAAGCAACGCGGCAGTTTCGTCGATGCTCATCTGTTCGACGGCGCGCAGCATGAAGACGGTGCGGAAATTCGCCGGCAATTCGTCGACCGCGCGCTCGATGACGCGGCGGACCTCGCGTCGCGCGGCGGCGTTCTCCGGATTGATCATGGCGCCGACGCCGGGCAGCGCGACGACGTTCTCGGCCTGGGCAAGATCGACCGTCGGGCGACGGCGGCGCAAGCGGCCGAGCGCCTCGTTGGCGGCGATGCGCGCGAGCCAGGTCGTCAGGCTCGCCTCGCCGCGAAAGCCGTCGAGATTGGTGAGTGCGCGGACATAGGTTTCCTGCACCACGTCCTCCGCCTCGCTTTCGTCACGCACGATGCTGCGCGCCAGGCGATAGAGCCGGCGATTGTTCTGGCGCATCAGCACGGCGAACGCCCCCGGCTCGCCGCGCCGCATCAGCGCCAGCAATTCGGCGTCCGCGCCAAGTTTTCCCGCGGCCTGAGCCACAGCCTATCTCCTTACCACAGACGCATAGATGACGGTCGGCGGAAAAGGTTCCCGCATGCTATCTAGCGCTGGCCCCGACGCGGAAAAACGGCAGCTTTCCGATGGTCTTGGTCACGCCGAGGCTGCGCTTGACCGGTCCGGTGTAATACGCTCTTTCTCGGCCGTTTTCCCCGGATCGCGAGCGCAGCATGGATGCCGCCTTCCACGAAATGTTTCCGCTGGGCGAGGACGACACGCCGTACCGGAAGCTGTCGTCCGACCACGTCGGCACTGCAACCTTCAGTAACGAGCGCGTGATCACCGTCGGGCTGCCGGCGCTGACCGAGCTGACACGGCAGGCCTTCGTCGATTGCCAGCATCTGCTGCGGCCGGGACACCTGAAACAGCTCCGCACCATTCTCGACGATCCGGAAGCCTCGGCGAATGACAAGTTCGTCGCCTTCGATCTGCTTAAGAACGCCAACATCGCTGCCGGCAAGGTGCTGCCGATGTGCCAGGACACCGGCACGGCCATCATCATGGGCAAGAAAGGCCAGCGCGTCTGGACCGGCGGCGGCGACGAGGCGGCGATCTCGGCCGGCGTGCGGCGCACCTTCACCGAGACCAATCTGCGCTATAGCCAGGTCGCGCCGCTCGGCATGTACGACGAGGTCAACACGGGCGACAATCTGCCGGCGCAGATCGAGATCTATGCCGCCGACGGCGACGCCTACAGATTCCTGTTCATCGCCAAGGGCGGCGGCTCAGCCAACAAATCGTTCCTCTATCAGCAGACCAAGGCGACCCTCAATCCGAAGGCGCTGCTCAAGTTCCTCGACGAGAAAATCCGCACCCTCGGCACCGCCGCCTGCCCGCCTTATCACCTGGCGATCGTCATCGGCGGCACGTCGGCCGAGGTCAATTTGAAAACCGTCAAGCTGGCGAGCTGCCGCTATCTCGACACGCTGCCGACCCAAGGGAACAAGTTCGGACAGGCCTTCCGCGACGCCGGCTTCGAGCAGGAAGTGCTCGGCTTAACGCGCGCCATGGGCATCGGTGCGCAATTCGGCGGCAAGTATTTCTGCCACGACGTGCGCGTGATCCGTTTGCCGCGGCATGGAGCAAGCCTGCCTATCGGCATCGGCGTGTCGTGCGCCGCCGACCGTCAGATCCTCGGTAAGATCACCGCCGATGGCGTCTTCCTCGAGCAGCTCGAAACCAACCCAGCGCAGTACCTGCCGGAGATCGACGAAGCGACGCTTGGCGGCGCGGTCGTGCGCGTCGACCTCAAGCAGCCGATGGCGCAAATCCGCAAGACGCTTTCGCAATATCCGATCAGAACGCGGCTGTCGCTGTCGGGACCGCTGATCGTCGCGCGCGACAT
>JBAVMB010000522.1:0-2654 GCA_049689615.1 Allostellaceae bacterium | reverse complement strand
GGGCATTGCCGCGCCGCGTTCAGATCATCGGGAAACCGAACCCGAGAAGGGCGAAGCCGGCAACCACCAAGTCACCGCCCCAGCGCTCGAGCTGGGTCTGGCGGACGGGAAACCACGCTGCCGCGAGCGCCGCGCTTGCGCCGAGCGCGATGGCAATGATGCCGAGGATCAGAAACACGGTCGCCTCCGTCTACGAAGTCAGCCGCTCTGTTATCCGACACGGCGGTAAAGATTCAGTTTCGCCCCTGTTTGGCGCTCTGGTCTTCCGTCATCGCGTGAACTCCTGAATCGAGCGCAACAAGGGCATCATGCGGGCCAATAAGTATAATTTGACGCGAATTGTAGCAGCGGCTGCTGGTTTGGCATTGGCGCCGGGCGCGGCCGACGCGCACGTCAAATGGTTCTCGCACTACTCGGTGCCGCAACAGCCGCTGCCGCTACACCAAGTCTTCAACACGATCTTCTGGCAGTACACCGCCACCGCGGCGGTGCTGCTGTGGGTGCTCGGATATTTTGAGCGCAAGCCGCTCGGGATCGCGATACTGCGCTCGTTCGATCGGATGGGAGCGGGCCTCAAGCCGCGCATCGAAGCACTTTATCGCGGCGGCGGTGCATGCTTTTTCGTCGCGCTCTGGGTTCTGGGCAACATCATCATGACGCCTGAACTCAAGACCGATTGGCAGTTCATTCCCTGGCTGCAGCTCGCGATCGCCATCGGCATGTTCTGGCGGCGGACGATGCCGCTATCGGCGCTCGGCATCGCCTTCCTCTATGCCTACGGCGTCTATGTTTACGGCATCTTCCACATGCTCGATTACCCGATCTTTCTCGGCGTCGCTGCATATTTGGCGCTGGTCGCGCTCGACCTCGACTTTTTCGGATTGCGTCCGCTCGACGTTGCCCGTTGGGCGGCGGCGCTGACGCTCATGTGGGCGGCGATGGAGAAGTGGGCCTATCCGGATTGGACCTATCCGGTGCTCGCCACGCATCCCGAGATCAGCATGGATCTCAATTCGCGCTTCTACATGGTCACCGCGGGCGTGCTCGAATTCAGCCTGGCGTTCGCATTGCTGTGCACGCCGCTCATTCGGCGGCTGGCTTCTCTCGTGCTGACCATGATGTTCATCAGCGCCGTGTTCGATTTCGGCAAGATCGACGCGATCGGTCACTCGATGATCATCGTCATCCTGCTCGGCATCCTGGTCGACGAGAAACCCGATCGGCAGCACCCGGTGCTGTTAGCGCCGGTCGCGTATTGCGGCGCGCTGGCCGCGTATTTGGCCGGCTATTGGGCATTGCACGCCGTGCTGTATGGGACGGTGATTTGGTGATTTGCGGTTGGCGGTTGGCGGGCGGTGGAATAACTGTAAGCCCTGAAACCGTTATCGCTACGTTCGTGCGATATTCTCGGGAATCCCCATGCTGGACCGGCGTTGGCGCGGCCTCAGGGCGAAAGGCCCGATCGCGGCGCTGGCCGCGCCCGGTATGGGACGGGTGTGGCCTTGGCGCGACTTGGCGTTTGGCCTGCGGGTCCGGTGGCGCGCTTGGTTGCTCGGTCTTCACCGGCGTCATCTGAGGAGCAACGAAGTCGCGCTAACCGCACTCGGTATCATCATCGGCGCCGCTGTCAGCATCGGTGTGGTTGTTCTCCGACAATTTCTGCAGTGGTTTCATCAGGCGACGTTTCAGCTTTCGCCCGATCACTTCTTGAGCGAAGGGATTGGTCTGGCGTGGTGGCGGGTTCTGGTGGTGCCGTGCGTTGGCGGGCTGGTTGTTGGGATTGTGACGTTGATCATCCGGCGGTTCCGGCCGCGCGAGGTGGTGGACGCGATCGAGGCGAACGCGCTTTACGGCGGCAAGATGTCGCTGATCGACAGCGCCAACCTGACGTTCCTGACGCTGCTGTCGGGGGGCTTTGGGGCGTCGGTGGGTCTTGAGGCGGCCTATACGCAGATGGGGGCGGGGTTTGCCTCGAACGTGGGCGAGGTGCTGCGGCTGCGGCGGCACGACATGCGGACGCTGGTGGGGTGCGGGGCGGCGGCGGCGATTGCGGCGGCGTTCAACGCGCCCCTGGCGGGTGCGTTCTATGCCTTCGAGCTGGTGATCGGCGCCTATTCGGCGCCGGTGCTGGCGCCCGTCACCGCGGCGGCGTTGTCAGCGACTTTCGTCGAATGGCTGATCGGCCAAGCACAGCCGATCTTCTTCGTGTCGGAATCGATCAGCATCGGCGGCTGGGATTATCCGCTGTTTGGTCTGCTGGGCGTTGCCGCGGCCGGCATCGGCATCCTGACCATGTTGTGCGTCACCTGGATCGAACGCGGCTTGCGGAGAAACACCGTGCCCATCTGGCTGCGTCCGGTCATTGGCGGGGTCGCAGTTGGACTCATTGGATTTTTTTGGCCGCAAGTTCTCGGCACAGGACATGGCGCGATCGAGATGGTGATCGCGAACAATTTCGCGCCCATGGCGCTGGCGTTACTCCTGCCGGCGAAGGCATTAGCGTCGGCGTTTTCGGTTGGCTCTGGGTTTCGCGGCGGTTTGTTCAGCTCGTCGCTGTTTCTGGGGAGCATTTTTGGGGCGGCTTCGGGGGCATTTCTGGCGATGGTGCTGCCGGGCCTGGGGATCGACCGTCTGGCCTACACGGTGGTGGGGAT
>JBAVMB010000521.1:0-1858 GCA_049689615.1 Allostellaceae bacterium | reverse complement strand
AAACGCATGCTCGGCGACAAGGCCTACGACAGCGCCGAGTTGCACGAGGAGTTGGACGAGCGCGGAACCAAGCCGGTCATTCCCAACCGCTGCAACAGGAAGCAACCGTTCAGCTTCAATAAGCGCCTTTACAAGCTTCGCTGGCGCATCGAGAGTGCGTTCAACAGGCTCAAGGACTTTAGGCGCATTGCGACGCGCTACGACAGGCTGGCTCGAAACTATTTGTCTTCTGTCTGTCTGGCCGCAGCACTTGTATGGTGGATTTAATGAGTCTGGACCCTAGCACTACTTTGGCAGATTTTTAGCATGACGGGGATTCCCAAATCAGTTTTTCTGTGACTCATGAGTGGTCGGCTTTGGAGGGCCGACCATGGTTGGCAAGAAGTCGGATTGGAGAGGCGAGCTTAGCCGTTGGCTCAAGCCGTTTCTTGATCGGTTGGGTCACAAGGCGCGGCGACAAATGTGCCCGCTCTACGTATCGGGGCTGATCGGTCCTGGCGACCGCAAGAGCGTTCAACCGATGGCCGAGCGCGTTGCGCGTGGTGACTACGATCAATTGCACCACTTCATCGCGGCCGGCGTCTGGGATGCCGGGCCGGCGGAGATGGAACTGCTGATTCAAGCAGACAAGCTGATCGGCGGCAGCGATGCCGTGCTGGTGGTCGATGACACCGCGATACCCAAGAAAGGCACGCATTCGGTCGGTGTTGCTGCGCAATATGCTTCGGCGCTGGGCAAGACCGCGAACTGCCAGACCCTGGTGTCGCTGACGCTGGCGCGCGGGGAAGTGCCGGTGATGCTGGCGTTGCGGCTGTTTCTGCCCGAGAGTTGGACGAGCGATCGAGTTCGGCTGAAGCGCGCGGGCGTTCCGGCCGAATATCGAACGGCACGAACCAAGCCGGAATTGGCTTTGATGGAGATCGATCGTGCCATCGCGGCCGGTGTACGCTTTGGCTGCGTTCTAGCGGATGCTGGTTACGGGATGAGCGCGCCGTTCCGTCAGGCGCTCACAGCTCGCAAGCTGACCTGGGCGGTCGGTATCCCGCGCCATCTTAAGGCGTACCCTGCCGATGTGAAGATGATCTGGCCGGTTGCCAAGCGCGGTCGTCCGCGCAAGCGCCACGTCCCGGATGTTCTGTCGATACCGGCAGAAGACATGCTGGCCGATGCCAGATGGCACGCCATCAGTTGGCGCACCGGCACCAAGGGAAAGCTCAAGGCTCGTTTTGCTGCTGTTCGCGTGCGGGTCGCGGACGGACCGCCGCAGCGGATCAGGGACAAGGGTCAGCAGCATCTGCCCGGCGACGAGGCTTGGCTCATCGGCGAACACAGGATGTCGGGAGAGAAGAAATACTATCTCGCCAATCTGCCGGCAAAGACTGACCTGCGCACCCTCGCGGCCACCATCAAAGCGCGGTGGATTTGCGAGCAGGCTCACCAGCAGCTGAAGGAGGAGCTTGGTCTCGACCACTTTGAGGGTCGGTCCTGGCAGGGCCTGCGTCGTCATGCGCTCATGACGATGATCGCCTATGCGTTCCTTCAGTATCGCCGGCTCAAAACGGCAAGGCGGGAAAAAAAGAATCAACGGGCCGCCGCCTCAACCGACACTGCCCGCCGTACGCCAAGCCATCCTCGAACTCATCGCTCGGCCACCACCGCAACAATGCCCGCACTGCCAGAAATGGATTTGCAACCAGCCGCGGCGTGAGTAAATCTGCCAAAGTAGTGCTAGGCTTGCTTTTTCTCACTCTCGAATTGTTCCAAAGCCGTAAACGCGTCACAGGCATACATCGCGGCCGGTCCGCCGCCCATCATCACCGCGACGCCGAGCGTTTCCAGCACTTCTGCTCGCGTGGCG
>JBAVMB010000520.1:0-3099 GCA_049689615.1 Allostellaceae bacterium | reverse complement strand
CGTCCGCATCAACGGTCACGCGCGCATTGTCCTTGCCGACGAGCGGCGTCAGCAGACCTTCGATCAGCATCTCATAGTGCTGGTCGATGCCGCGAACGATCGCCAGCTGCTCGGGCACTTCGCCGGTGATGTCGCCGGCGGCGTGGGTCAGCATGCGGCCGTCTTGGTCAACGATCGAGACTGCTTCGGGCGCCAGGCCGGGCACGCTGGACGAGACCAGGTGAACGATGCCGGCGATCTGCGCACCCGAGAGCGAAACGCCCGGCTCCAGCCGCACCATCACCGACGCGCTCGGCTTTGGCTGATTCTCGAGAAACGCCGTCCGCCGCGGCACCGCCAAGGTTACGCGCGCCGCGGCTACGCCGTTGACATCTTCCACTGTCTTGGCGAGGTTCGCTTCGAGGCCGCGCATGTAATGCGCCTGCTCGACGAATGGGCTGACGCCGAGCGCCTCGTTGTCGAACAGCGACCAGACGTCGCTATTCTGCTTCGGCATGCCGCGCGCGGCAAGCGTCAGGCGCGTCCGGCCGGCCAGCGCGCTGGGCACCAGGATTTCGGCGCCGCCGTCATCAACGCGGTAGGGAATGTTGGATTTCTGCAGCTCGTCGATGATCCGGCCGCCTTCGTCCGCCGCGAGACCGGAGTACAGAACGGTATAGCTCGTATGGCCGAGCCACAACATCGCCAGGACCGCAGCCGCCAGCACCAGCGCGGCGCCGGTGAGAATGACGGGCTGCCGGCCGGCGACCAGCGTCTTCGCTTTGTCGCGCAGGTTCGACGGCACGATGTTGTCGAGAAACGCCATAACGCTACAGCTGCATGTTCATGATCGTCTGATAGGCCGCGACGACGCGGTCTCGCACCGTCGTCGCCGTCTGAAAGGCGAGATTGGCCTGTTCGACCGAGATCATCACGTCGCTCAGCGAGACGTTCTTGTCACCGGCGGCGAATTGGTTTGTCTTGCTTTCGCTCGACGCGACCGCGCCGTCGATGCGTCCCACCGCATCCTTGAGCGTGTCGAGGAAGCTGCCGGCCGCCGGGGCAGCGATACCGGCAGCCGGCGTAGGCACGGCGCCGGCCAAGCCGGCGAGCCCCTGCAGGTCGCTCAACATCGCAGCCATAACAGCGGCCGGATCGCTCATCGCACCGCCTCGATCCGGCGCATGCCCGCAACCCGACGCATCGGCGATTTGACCTTCAATGCGTGCGCCGAGCCGCGCTCGACCGACACATTGCGGCGGTTCTCGAGAAAGACGAAGCGGCCAAGCAAATCGGCATTTGCGCTGCCCATCGCGCATAGGCGCAGCACGGTACGGCTGGCGCCGCCGTCTTGCGACGGTTCGGCGGCCGTGACTTGACCGCAGAGCACCAGCGGCTCAAGGACGATCGGATGGATATAGAGCGATGCGGTCACCCAGTCGCCGGCAGCAGGACCGCGCGGATCCATCCAGCGCAGTTCCCGTAAGCCCAGCTCGGCGCGGACCGACGGTGGCAAATCCGCCGGATTGCCATAGCAGGTCCGGCCGATCATCTCGATCAGCAGGTTGAGCTTATGGTGCAGCGGTGCCAGAGCCGCCTCTTCCTCTTCGCTGAGCTCGGCGGCGGCCAAATCGAATGCATCGACCACCCGTGCCAGCACCAGCTGATTCGGTCTTTCGAGCGATTCAAGGAAATCTTCGGTCGGCTGCCCGTTGAGCGGTCGCCACGACATCGGCACGCTCAGCCGGCAGACGATCCCTCCGGCGGGCGCAGCAACCGCGCTCAGCCGATCCCCGCCATCGGCGCGCTTGGATGAGGCCAGTCTCATGGGAGTCCTCCGATCAATGGGCTTGCGTCCCCCGGCCGAGTTTGCCAAAATCCACGAAATCGCGAAATTCGTAACACGAGACGGTCGGACCTGCAAGACCGAACACCGGCAAGACGGCGGAAAAGAGCGCATTCGGAGCCACAAGCGGCCCCGATGCGGCCTATGGGAATGCGGACATTTGAGGCAAATCGACGATAGGGGATTGGCATGCAGCGCAAGATTCTGATCATGGGCCTACCCGGTGCAGGCAAGACGACGCTGGCGACCGCGCTCGGACCGCGGCTGTCGGCAGTGCATTTCAACGCCGACGAAATTCGCAAGAACATCAACCGCGACCTCGGTTTCTCCGCCGCCGACCGCACCGAGCAGGCGCGCCGGATGGGCTGGCTGTGCGATCAGGTCGTCAAGGCCGGCGGCGTTGCCATCGCCGATTTCATCTGTCCCACGCCGGTGGCGCGCGCCGCCTTTTGCGAGGGCGGTGACGCCTTCGTCGTCTGGGTCGATCGCATCAAACAGGGCCGGTTCGAGGATACCAACCGGATGTTCGTCCCGCCCGAGCGCTACGATCTGCGTATCGCGCCCGACGGCGCGCCGGAATATTGGGCCGACGAGATCGCCCGCCAGCTACGGCCGGTCTTCGACTCAAAGAAGCCGACGGCGCTGTTCATCGGCCGCTATCAGCCGTTCCATGAGGGCCACAAGACGCTGATCCTCGAGGGATTGAAGCGGGTCGGTCAGGTCTGCATCGCGGTGCGCGACACCCAAGGCACCAATGCCAAGAATCCTTTGTCCTTCGCGCAGGTCCGCGCGCGCATCGAGCACGCCTTGAGGCCGCACGAAGGCCGCTTCGAGATCATCCAGGTGCCGAATATCAGCCACGTCTTCTACGGCCGCGACGTCGGCTACATCATCGAGCGCATCGAGCTCGATCAATCGATCGAGGCAATCTCGGCGACCGAATTCCGCCGTCGCATGACGGCTCCGCACGCGACCAACGGCGCGGCCTAAACCGCGGCGTCAGCATTCGCCCCAAAACGATCTCGCCGCCCTCGAGCGTTCGAGGGCGGCGAGTTTTTACATCAACCAACTTACGCGGCCGTAGGGCCGCTTACATCAGTCGAGCTTCTCGGTTACCTTCTTGGTCTTGCCGTCCTTGAGCAGCGTGACCTGCGCCGTGGCGTCGGCACCGCTCAGCTTCGGAACGACCCGGATGGCGACATAGCCAGGGTTCGCCTTGACCGCTTCGTCAACCGCCTGATCCAGCGTGACCTTGGCCTTCTCGACCGCCGCGA
>JBAVMB010000519.1:0-6086 GCA_049689615.1 Allostellaceae bacterium | reverse complement strand
CCGCTGTTGGCGAGGTCACCGATGCGACGGTGAAGTTGCGCGCCAGCGTCGGCTTGACACCTTCCGGCAGCTTCACCTGGTTGATGTGGACGCTGTCGCCGATCTCGAGCCCGTCGAGATTGACCGTGATCTCGCTCGGGATCTTCTCGGCCGGGCAGAGCATCTCGATTTCGTGGCGCACGACGTTGAGGATGCCGCCGCGGCGGATGCCGGGCGACGCCTCGGCATTGAGGAAGCGCACCGGGACGTTGACCCGGATGCGGGTGCCGGCGGTAATGCGCAGCAGGTCGACATGCACCGGCCGGTCGGTCACCGGATCGAGCTGTACCTCGCGCGGCAGCGCGCGGACCTTGGCGCCGTCGAGATCGACATCGATCAGTCGCGCGAAGAAGCCCGGCTTCACCAGTTCGCGGCTCAGTTGTTGCGGATCGACTGAGATCATCGTCGGCGGTTTGCCCTCGGCATAGATCACGCCGGGCACGCGGCCCTCACGGCGCACGGCACGGGCCGGCCCGCGGCCGGCGCCGGTGCGCCCCTTGGCGCTCAAAGTGATCGACTCGGCCATGACAAAACTCCTTATTACGCGAACAGACTCGAAACCGACCGTTCCTCGCTGATCCGCTGGATGGCTTCGGCCATCAGCGGCGCGATCGACAGCCGGCGGATATTGCGCGCGACGCGCACCGCCTCGGTCGCGGCGATGCTGTCGGTCGTGACCAGCGCCGCGATCGGCGCCGCCGTGACGCGGGCGACCGCGCCGCCCGACAACACGCCGTGCGTGACATAGGCCGATACCGACTTGGCGCCGCGCTCCATCAACGCCTCGGCGGCGTTGCACAGCGTCCCGGCGCTGTCGACGATATCGTCAACCAAAATGCAGCGGCGGCCCTGCACGTCGCCGATGATGTTCATCACCTCGGAAACGCCGGCCCGCTCGCGCCTCTTGTCGATGATCGCGAGGTCGGCGTCAAGTCGGCGCGCAATGGCACGGGCGCGCAGCACGCCGCCGACATCGGGCGACACAATGGTTAAATCGCCGCCGTCGAAGCGCTCCTTGATGTCCTGCACGAACACCGGCGCGGCGAACAAATTGTCGGTCGGAATGTCGAAGAATCCCTGGATCTGGCCGGCATGGAGATCGAGCGTCAGGACGCGATCGGCGCCGGCGGCGGTAATCATGTTCGCCACCAGCTTGGCCGAGATCGGCGTGCGCGGGCCGGATTTGCGATCCTGGCGGGCATAGCCATAGTAAGGGATAACGGCGGTGGCGCGGCGCGCCGAACCGCGCTTGAGCGCGTCGAGCGTAACCAGCAATTCCATCAGATTGTCGTTCGCCGGATACGAGGTCGGTTGAATGATGAAGACGTCCTCGCCGCGCACGTTTTCATGGATCTCGACGAACACTTCCATGTCGGAAAAGCGCCGCACGCTGGCATCAGTCAGCGGGATGTGCAGATACGCGGAAATCGCTTCGGCGAGTGGCCGATTGGCATTGCAAGCAAGGATTTTCATGTCGGTTTCGCCGTCCGCGGCAGTGCGCCCGGATGGGCCGCCCCAAGCGCGGCGGAATGTAACAAAGCGGTTTCGCTGCCGCAACGACTTTGACCGCCCGGCGGCAGGCAAAAAGTCGCGCCAGCCCAGGGCTTTAGGAGTGGCCTGCGGCGGCCAGCCCGACCTCTTCGATGAGCCGGCGCACGCCCGGCGCGGCGGCGCTGGCGACGGCATAGGCGACCTCGCCCCAGGCGCCGTCGAGGCTGCCGGCAGGCACGGCGTTTTCCTGCTTTACCCGGCCGACTTCGCTACCGTCCGGCCGCATCAACAACCACGTCACCTTGACCTGCTGTTTCTGCCCCACCGCGGGTGCCACCGCGACCGTGCCGGTGATGATGAAATCCGCCTTGTCGGCTGGTATGGCCGCGAGGACGACGTTCGTATGCTCCAGCGCTGCCCCCATGGCGCGGGTCAGCGAGCGGTCGCCATCGCCGGGCGCGCCGGTGACCGAACGCAAAGTCACGACTGGGTTGAGCCCGCCTTGTGGCGGCGGTACGTCGCCTTGCACCAACTTGGCAAGCACGGGCGCTGCCGGCGCGGCGAGCGCCGCGGCCAGGTTGCCGTCGCCGCGTTGCCACGCGGCGGTATCGGTAACGAGCTGCGGCGGCGTCGAGCCGATGACCGTGCCGGCCGCATTGCGCAGCTCCCAAACGACGCTGATGCTTTCGTGGCCGCCGGCGGCGGATGTCGCAGTCGCGACTGGCTGCAAGCGATAACTGTCGCGATTGGACGACTGCGCGCTCGCCGGAACGTCGGCCTGCTGTAGCGCCGTGGCCATCGCCGCCGCCAGTGCCGTGGCGCTCGCCGCCGGCGCATTTTCGACCGGCAGCACGTAGATTCCGGCGCTGTCGGGCGGACTCAACGCCGCTGCCGGTGCGGTGCGCCCCATGATCGGTGGCGGCGCGCCGTTGCAGGCGGCAAGCAGCAGGAGAGCGAGAAGCCAACAGCGGCGCATCGGGCGGCGATCTTATCGTCGCGCTGGCGACAAAGCTATGGCGCGAGGGCAATCGTCGACAGGCCGAGCCCGTGGCCGAGCTCGCCGCGCAGGCAGGCGCGGCGGTAGGAGAAGAATCGGTCTGGCTCGGCGGCTGTGTCCGCATCGGCGTCGACGACAGCGCGAATGCCGAGGGCGGCAAGCCGGCGTGCCACGTAGCCCTTGAGGTCGAACAGGAAATAACCGGGCTTGGACGACGGCACGAAGAAGACCGAATTGGCCGGGTCTTGCGCGAGAAAGCGCCGCGGAAATTCCGGTCCGACTTCATAAGAACTTTGGGCGATGGCAGGGCCGATGGCGGCGACCGTGCGCTGCGCCGATGCGCCCAAATCCTCCATCGTTGCGACCGTCGCCTCGACGACGCCGGCGAGCGCACCGCGCCAGCCAGCATGGGCCGCGCCGATCACGCGGGCCGCGGTATCGGCAAACAGGATCGGCACACAGTCCGCGGTCAGGATTCCAAGCGCCAGACCCGGCACGCGCGTCACCAGCGCGTCGGCGCGCGGCAGTGCCGTCTGCGGCCAGGGCATCTCGACCACCAGCGCCTCGGCGCCGTGCACCTGTTTGGCGGTCGCGAGACGGTCCGGCGCCAAGTCGAGCGCGCGCATCGCGCGTGCGCGATTCTCGCTGACCCGCGCGGCGTCGTCCGTTGCCGTGAAGCCGCAATTGAGCGAGGCGCAAACCCCTTCACTGACGCCGCCTTGGCGCGTGAAGAATGCGTGGCGAATGGGGGCCGAATCGAAAGCGTCGAGGCGGATCATGCGCGTCAATCGAAGCCGGCGGGCGGCGGCGCATCACCGCCGGTCAAGGCCAGCACCTTGAACAGGGTGCCCATTTGCGTCTCGTCAAGCAAGCGGCGGCAGCCCGATTCGATGTGCGCCTGCTGCTGAGCATCCTTGCCCGCGGCAAGGCGGCGGGCACGGATGTCGATACCGAGTGCCTTGAGGAATCGCGCCTGCGATACCGGTCCCCAGGCGCGGGCGCCGGCGGAAGTGGCGCAGGCGGCAAAATCGGCAAAATCGACATGCGCGGTGAGGTCGGCGGTGCCGGGATCGCGCAAAGCATCGTGCCGCCGGTGATGTGCCATGGCCTGCAGCGTCTCACTCGGCGCCGCTGGGAAATAGCCGTAGTCGACCAACAGTGCTGCGCCGCCGTGGTTCGCCAGCCGGCGGCCGAGTTCGCGCGCCAGCGCCCGTGCCGCCGGACGGCGCTCGATCACGCTGCCGATCGGCCAATCGGACAGCGCCTCCGTACTCGGTTCCGGATCGTCGACGAATGTCAGGTCGTCGTGCGCGTCGAGGCCGATCCGCCGTTCGTGCCAGCCATCGGCTTGGCGCTCGAATTGGCGAATGGGCAGCGCATCGAGAAATTCGTTGGCGACCAGCAACAGCGGACCGGGCGGCAAAGTCGCCGGCGAATCGTGCCAAGTCGGCGCGGCGTCTTGGAGCGCACGCCCTTGCACCGCGCGTAGCGCCGCGCTCGCTTCGACGATGTGCACGCGGACGGCGCGGCGGAACGCCGGAACGGTCGCGGCGGCCCGCAACAGATCAGCCATCAGCGTGCCGTTGCCGGGACCCAGCTCGCACAGGATTACCGGATCGGGCGCGCCGCTCCGCTGCCAGATGTCGGCGAGCCAGAGGCCGATCAATTCGCCGAAGACCTGGCTGATTTCGGGCGCGGTGACAAAATCGCCGTGCGCGCCCACCGGCTTGCGGATCGCGTAGTAGCCCCATTCCGGATGCCACAGCGCGATCGCCATGTAGCGCTCGACCGTCAGCGGTCCGCTGGCGCGGATCAGTCCACGCAGATGCTCGAGCAGCGGCGTCGCGTTCACGCCTGCGTCGGTTGCCGCCGCGCACGCCACAGCAGCCAAATGCCGAAGAGCAGCACCGGCACCGACAGGATCTGGCCCATGGTGACGCCCCAGAAGATGAATCCGAGGTTGGCGTCGGGCTGGCGGAAGCACTCGCCGATGATGCGGGCTGCGCCATAACCGATCAGGAAAGTGCCGGACAGCGTGCCGGGGCGCTGCCGTGCGTCAGTCCTGCGCATGACGAAGAATAGGATCGCGAACAGCACCAGGCCTTCGAGCGTCGCCTCGTACAGCTGGCTCGGATGGCGCGGCAGGTGCGCGGGATCGGACGGGAAGACCATCGCCCACGGCACGTCGGTGACACGGCCCCACAACTCATCGTTGATGAAATTGGCGATGCGGCCGAAGAACAGGCCGATCGGCACCGCCGGCGCGATGATATCCGCGAAGGCGAGGTAATTCATCTTGCGCTGGCGGGTGAACAGCCAGATCGCCACCAGCACGCCGAGCGCGCCACCGTGGAACGACATGCCGCCGTGCCACAGCTTGAGGATCTCGCTCGGATTGGCGAAATAGAATTCCGGCCGATAGAACAGCACGTAGCCGGTACGGCCGCCGAGGATGACACCGAGCGTCGCCCACATCAGGAAATCGTCGATGTCCTCGCGCCGGGCGACGCGCGGCGGCTGCGACGCGATCCACAAACAGTAGCGCCAGCCGATCACCAGCCCGGCGATGTAGGCGAGGGCATACCAGCGGACGACGAAGGGCCCGAGGGATAGCGCGATCGGATTGATGACGGGATATGGAATCGCCAGCATGAGCCGCAGGAATCCTCAGCGATACGGATCGGCGGCGGCGAGGTACGTCTGCACGTAGTGGCGGACGCCGTCCTCAAGCTCGGTTGCCGGCGTGCAAAAACCGGCGGCGCGCACCCGATCCATCTTGGCCTCGGTGAAATACTGATACTTGTCGCGAATCTCGATCGGCGTGTCGACGTACTCGATCTTGGGCTTGCTGCCGAGCGCGCGATAGACCGCTGCCGCCAGGTCGGCGAAGCTGCGCGCCTTGCCGGTGCCGGCGTTGAACAGGCCATTGACGCCGGGATGATCGTACAGCCACAGCATCTGCGCCACGCAGTCGCGCACATAGACGAAATCGCGCTTCTGCCCGCCATCGGGATAGGCCGGATTGTGCGACTTGAATAGGCGCGCCGGCGCGCCCGCCTTGGCGCGCGGATAGATGTGCGCGACGACGCTCTTCATCGTGCCTTTGTGGTACTCATTCGGGCCGTAGACGTTGAAGAATTTGAGTCCGGCCCATTGCTTCGGCCGCGGCGCGTTGTCGGCGACCAGCCGTGCGATGCGGCGGTCGAACAGATGCTTTGACCAGCCATAGGCGTTGAGCGGCCGCAGTTTGGCCAGCGCACTGGGCGTGAAATCGTCGTCGAACCCGGCGCTGCCGTCGCCATAGGTCGCTGCCGACGAAGCGTAGATCAGCCGCCGCTGATGCAGCGTGCACCAGTCCCACAGCCGTTGCGACAGGGCGAAGTTGCTGGCGACGATCAGGTCGACGTCGCGCTCGGTGGTCGCCGAGATGGCGCCCATGTGGAAGATTGTCTCAATTTTGGCCGCTTGTTCGTCGAGATAGGCGAGCAGCCGGTCGGGCGGAACCACGGCCGCGAGCTCGCGCTTGGCCAGGTTCCACCACTTCTCCTCCTGGCCAAGG
>JBAVMB010000518.1:0-2046 GCA_049689615.1 Allostellaceae bacterium | reverse complement strand
GGCATCAAGCCGGAGCGCTTCCGCGGCCGGCGCGAGACGCCGCTGACCGCGCTCGGCCGGGCACAGGCAAACGCCGTTGCCGCGCGCATCGCCCGGACGTGGAAGCCGGCGGCGATTTATACCAGTCCGATGGGCCGCTGCATCGAAACTGGCGCCGCAATCGCCACGGCCTGTGGAGTCGCTGCGACGCCGATCGATACGCTCAATGACCTCGATTACGGTGCGTGGGAATGGCGCACGCTCGACGAGATGCGTGCGGCCGAGCCGATGCTTTACACCTGTTGGTTCACGACACCCGAACGCATGCGCTTTCCTGGTGGCGAAACGCTAGCCGAGTTGGTGGCCCGCACCGCCGGCGCAATCCGCCTGGTTCAGGAGCGGCACGCGCACGACACTGTCGTGCTCGTCGGCCATCTCAGTGTCAACCGCGCTTTGCTGCTGCAATGCCTCGATATGCCGCTTTCGGCTTATTGGCGGCTCGAGCAGCTTCCATGCACGCTCAACGAAATCGTGATCGAAAACGGACGCGTGTGCATCCTGCGCGTTAACGACGCACAGCACATCGAAGGCTTATCCTAATCGCGATCAGCCGCCGCTGGACGTATCAGATGCGCGTACCGATCTCGCCGACCGACCCGGCCTTGTCGCGCACCGATCCGACCGAAGCGGTGGCAGCCGGCTTCGCCACCGCATGGGTGTTCTTGTTGGCCACCTTGCCCAATTCAGGCCGGCAATGGCCATCGATGTAGGCACCGGATTCGATCCTGATGTCTTGATGAACCACATCGCCCGTCATATGCGCCGTGCTGGTGAGGATAACTTTCTTCGCCTCGATCTTGCCGTCGATCGTGCCGGCCAATTCGACCGTGTCGCCGTAGACCGTGCCTTTGACTTTGGCGTTGCTGCCAATCTTGACCGAAACGCCGCGCACATCGCCATCGACTTCGCCGTCGACCTGGATGTCTTCGGTGCTTTCGAGCTGGCCGGTGATCTTCAGAGCCTTGCTGATCACCGAAACCACCCGCGTCTGCGGTGTCGCAACCTCATAGGTCTGCGGCGCCGGCGGCGGCGTCCGCTTCGTCTCGGCGAGCGGCGCGACCGGAGCTTCGATCTTGTCGCGCGCCGGCGTCGTGCCTGCGGCGTTCGCATCAAACGATTTGTCATTGCGTGTAAACATATTCATTACTGCGCCTCCCGGAGATGTTCGAGCCTGTCGAAGAAGTTGAGCGGACGCCAAGGCATGCGCCCATCGATCCGCGCACCTTTTGCGACCGTGACTGTGTGATGGAATATCCGGCCGGTGATGTCGGCCGAGCCGTCGAGCGTGACATGGCGGGCGAAGATGCGCCCCGTGAAGCGCCCGCCGATCCGCACGTCGTTGGCGATGATGTCGCCTTCGACAACACCGCCAGCACCGATGACCAAACGGTCGGCGGTGATCTGGCCTTTGACGGTGCCGTAAATGTGGACGACGCCGCTCGTCTCCAGCTGACCCTTGACGGTGAGGGCCTTGCCGAGATGCGACGCCAGAAATTCGGTGCCGTCATTACCGAGCGGCACTGGAACCAACGCAAGGCGAGACAACGCGGGCATGCCAATACCAACCCCAGGTCAAACAGACCCCCACTAGCGCCCGTCCCCCGCTAGTAACTGTCAGGATCGTAACGTAGAGTCGCGCAAGGCAGCAAGCGGGTTAGCCGCGCATTTTAGCTTTCAGCCTTAATTCCGTCCGCGCGTTGAACCTTGTTCGCGAATGTTCGCGACGCCGCGCGAGTGCTGCTAGCGGATGGGGTGGGACTGGAACCCGCAACACGGTTGCCCATGTGCCGTTTTTCAAGACCAATCCAGGTCGTTTAACTGTCAAAGCCTTATAGGCTCAGTCAGGTGGCCTTAATACCCTCCGTGTTCCCGACGTATTTTATTGCGGCCCGCGTTGTCCGGAGGCTGGGCGGAGAGTACATTCCGCGAAAGTTCCAACCTGCGGCCCCGCCCCAACTTGAATGAGTCAGCGCCGTGTCCTTACGGCCGCAGGCCGTGCAACGCCCG
>JBAVMB010000517.1:0-5265 GCA_049689615.1 Allostellaceae bacterium | reverse complement strand
GCGGCGGTCGGCTCGTCGAGGATGAGCACCTGCGCGTCGCGCATGTACGCGCGTCCCAGCGCCACCTTCTGCCATTCGCCGCCCGAGAGGTCCACGCTGAATTCGTTGAACCAATCTGCCGGCACCGTCGTTTGCTTGCTGAGGCGCGGAGTGATCTGATGGTCCGGTACAGCTACCGATCGAATTGGATGGCGGCCACGGCAGATTCGCTGCCGGTGCGGCGCGCGGCTTGAGCGCGATCCGATGCCGATGGCGGCGGCGCGCGACAAACGGCGCTCGATATCCGGCAAAGCATCGTCGCCCGAGCCGCCGGCGCGGGCCGAGTTTGACCGGATTGCGGCCGCGCTGCGCGAAATATATGGCCGCATTGCCGCGGAACCCTTGCCGCAGCGACTCGTTGCTTTGCTCAACCGTCTTAAGTGCCGTGATTAAACGGGCATGCCGAATGGGAGCTCTTGCCGACGTAACGGCATTATTCGCCAAATTGCCCTGGCTGCACGCGTGTCGAACGACGGAATGGCCATGCCAGATCATAATGGATTGAACGCCGCACAGTTGCCGGTGGCGATTTGCTTGACAGCATCCGCCAGGGCGGCCGACGGTCGCACCGCATGACTGCGCCAAATAAGCCGGCGGCACGGATCGAGGATTATGCGCTGATTGGCAACTGCGCGACCGCAGCGCTCGTCGGCCGCGACGGATCGATCGATTGGCTAGCGCTGCCGCGTTTCGACGCAGCGGCGTGTTTCGCCGCGTTGCTCGGTACGCCCGACAATGGCCGATGGTTGATCGCGCCGGCCGAGCCCGTGCGCAACGTGTCGCGGCGCTACCGCGGCAACACGATGATTCTCGAAACCCAATTCATCTGTGATTCGGGCGTTGTCACGTTGATCGATTTCATGCCCAAGGCGCGGCAAGGCGTGGTCGACGTGATGCGCGTCGTCCGCGGCGACCGCGGTGCGGTGCCAATGAAGCTCGATGTGAACTTTCGCTTCGATTACGGCAGTACAGTTCCCTGGCTTCGCCGGCGCGCGCATGGTGTGCAGATGATCGCCGGTCCGGAAGCCGTGGTGCTGCGGACCTCTGTCGATCTCAAAAATCACGGCAAGGGCACCGTTGCAGATTTTACTGTGCGCGCCGGCGAACGCGCGTCATTCACAGTTACCTGGTGGCGTTCATATGACGACGAACCGGCTGGACTCGATCCGCGGGCGGCGCTCGACGATACGGAAGATTATTGGCGAAAATGGAGCGCACGCTGCACACCCGAGGCCGGCGGCGAATGGCACGACGCGGTGATGCGCTCGCTGCTGACGCTCAAGGCGCTGACCTATGCGCCGACCGGCGGCATTGTCGCTGCGCCGACTACATCGCTGCCGGAAAAACTCGGCGGCGGACGAAACTGGGATTATCGTTATTGCTGGCTGCGCGATGCGGCGTTCACGTTGTTCGCGTTCATTTTGGCCGGCTACGTCGACGAAGCCAAGGCCTGGCGCGAGTGGCTACTCCGTGCCGTCGCGGGTGCGCCGGCCGACATGCAGATCATGTATGGCATCGCAGGCGAACGGCGGCTGAGCGAACACGAATTGCCTTGGCTCCCGGGCTACGCCGACAGCCGACCGGTGCGGATTGGCAATGCGGCGCATCTGCAACGGCAGTTGGATATCTATGGTGACGTAATGGATGTCTTCTACACGGCGCGGGTCCATGGCGCGGAACCCGAAGACGACGCCGAACGCGTCCAACAGCAGCTGCTTGAATATCTCGAAGGCAATTGGCAAAAGCCCGATTCCGGTATCTGGGAGGCGCGGCACGCCGAGCAACGCAATACCCATTCCGCCGTCATGGCGTGGGTGGCCTTCGACCGCGCGGTAAAGTCGGCGGAGAAATTCGGCCTGAAAGGCCCGGCCAAGCGCTGGGCCGCGGTCCGCGATCAGATCCATCACGAGGCATGCACTTACGGTGTCGATCATGATCGCGGCGTTTTCGTGCAGCAGTTCGGCGGCAAGGCGCTCGACGCGGCGCTGCTGAGGATCCCGTTGGTCGGATTTCTACCGCCCGATGATCCACGCGTGATCAAGACAATGGATGCGATCGCCCAAGAACTGACGTTCGACGGGCTGGTGCGCCGCTATAATCCCGACCAGGCGCCCGATGGGTTGCCGGGTGACGAAGGCGCGTTCTTGATTTGCTCGTTCTGGCTCGCTGACAACTATGCGCTGATAGGCCGCCGGCGCGAAGCGCGAACGTTGTTCGAACGGCTGCTTGCGTTACGCAACGACGTTGGGTTGCTCGCCGAAGAATACGACCCGCATGCCAGACGGCTGTTGGGGAATTTTCCGCAGGCCTTCTCGCATGTTGGCCTCATCAACACGGCACACAATCTAAGTCTGCACCGTGGGCCGCCTCGACACACGGCCGGCGGCTAGCGTTTGCGTCGTGTCGTCTTGCCGACTTTTTCGGCGGCGGCCGCGCCGCTCAGCGCTGCCAGCGCCAACAGGAGCCATTTGTGCTCGTGGATCAGAGGTGCGAAATCGCCGCTTTCGATCGCGTTTGCTAGTGCACTGTTGGCGGTCTTCGGTCGGCTCCGCGCGACGCAATATCCACCACCGATCAATCCGCCGGCGATGAGCACCAGAACGCCGGCGCAAATCAGCGGCGCGCCCCACGGGCCGACGTGCGGCAACAGCCAGATCCACAGGGCCGCAATAGCACAGCCGAAGCCGCCGGCAACGACTGCGAACGCCAGGACGATCAGAAGCGCCGCGATGGCAATTCGCGGTGCCCGCTTCCGTACGCGTTCAAAGGTGGTGACTTCGGCGAGGACGGCTAACGCGAGTTTGACGATGCCGCCCATCCGCATCAGCGGCCTAGCGAAGAATCAATCGGCTGCCGATGAAGCCCAGGCCGAAAGCGATCAGCAGGCTCGTCAGCGGCCGTTCTTCGACTTGGCGAGCGAGCGCTTCGGCGCCGCGTTCGCCTTCGGCGAGCGCCTGATTGTAAAGCCGGCGTGCCTCATCGGACATTTCTTCGACTTGGCCCGTGATATTGTGCAACGCACCCGACTTTACGTGCTCGATCAGACGCGCCAGATCGTTGCGCAAGGTGTCAATGTCCTCGCGGATCGTATCGAGGTCGGCACCATTGGCCCGAGCTTTCGCGGATTCACTCATCGTAACCCCTGTTACTGCATAGACCACGGACGTTACGCGAGTTTAAAAGCATGACCGAATCCACGAAAAACACAAGGCCAGCAAACGGCGCGTATGCTGGGCTACCCGGCGTCAACTGGTTACGATCACCGACGCGACTTGGCGGTGCGTCGCGGCGCCGCAAAGATTGGATCGAGCATCGCGTCCCACAAATGGACGCCACCCGTCATGCCGTCGGCATTGGGCGTAACTTTCACGTCGCGCGGCAGCTTGAAGTCGATCAGCCGCGTGTTACCGCCGCCCAGGTAAAGCCGATCGAAGTTCACCAAGGTACGGACGATCTCGATCGTCTTGCCCAGTCGCCGATTCCAGATGCGCGTACCCTTTTTGTCGACCGCCGCATTGCCAAGATATTGGTCATAGGTCCTACCCTTGAGCAGCGGATGCTGGCCAAGCTCAAGATGCGGCATTAGGCGCCCGTCCTCGAATAGCGACGAGCCGACGCCGGTACCGAGCGTGAGCACGCATTCGAGTCCGCGACCTTCGATGGCGCCCAGGCCTTGAACGTCGGCATCGTTGAGCACGCGCGCCGGTTTGCGCAGTTGTCGCGTCAGCGCGCCGTCGAGCTGGAACCCGGCCCAGCGCTCGGTGCCGAGATTGGGGGCGGTATGGACGCGTCCGCGGCGGACATAACCGGGGAAACCGACCGAGATGCGATCATAGCGCGGCAACATGCGTGCGAGACTCCTGATAGCGCGCAGTAACGCTTGCGGCGTCGCGGGTTGCGGTGTTCGCACGCGCACCGGTGCGGCGATCATCACGCCGGCGCGGTCGAGCACCGACGCCTTGACGTGCGAGCCGCCGACATCGATCGCCAGCGTGAAGGGCGGCGTGGCGCGTTCAATCGCCACGGCGTGCGGCAAGCGCCCGGCTTCACGCGTCATGGCGCGGCGTCGCGGTCGAGAAACCATATGATATGCCCGACTGGCCGGATGTGGGCCGCAGGCAGATCTTCGCCGCGCGCCAGCCGTTGCACCGCATTCCGTTTGGCCGTGCCGCTGGCCAGGAAGGCGACGGCTGCACTGCTGTCGAGCGCTGGATAGGTCAGCGTCACGCGAGCTTCGGGTTGCGCTTCTGGCACGCCCGTAACCCAGTGCGTCCGTTCCCGCAATGCCGCGACGCCCGGAAAGAGGGATGCCGTATGGCCGTCTTCGCCCACGCCGAGCAGCGTCGCCGCGAACAGCGGCCGATCCGCCGCCAGCACGTCTGCGCCGTAGAAGCGCTTGAGCTCGGTCTCGTACGCAGCCGCGCCGCGCACTGGTCCGTCGGCTGCGGCAATCGGGTGAATATGTGTCGGTGGAACCGGAGCCCGATCCAACAGCGCCGCACGTACCATCGCGAAATTGCTGCGCGGGTGGTCCGGCGGCACGCAACGCTCGTCACCCCAAAACCAATGTACCCGGTCCCATGGGAAGCAATCGCGGTACGGCGACTGCGCCAGCAACGTGTAAACCGGCCGCGGCGTGTTGCCGCCGGACAGGCATACGGCAACGCGTCCGGGCGTGCCGAGGACGCGATTGAGCAACCAGGCAGCAGTGTGGCGCGCGAGGACCTCGGCGTCGGCCAGGACGACACGTCGGCCCGGCAGGGAGCGCGGAGTTCGCGCGGCTGCCGCGGTCACGGCCGGTCCTTCTCTGCGATCTGCCGCCAATGCCGATGATCACGCGCTAGCAGCGCGTCGGCTGCGCGCGGTCCGTCGCTGCCGGCAGCGTAGAGATCGAGACCATTGGTGCCGTCGCGGCGCCAGCAATCGAGAAACGGCTGGACCACGCGCCATGCCGCTTCGACGTCGTCGGCATGCTGGAACAGGGTCTGGTCGCCGATCATGCAGTCGTAGATCAGCGTCTCATAGCCGTTCTCGGGCGCGATGGCGAAATAGTCTTCGTATTTGAATTCCATACCGACGCCATGCAGCCGAAGCTGCGGGCCGGGCACTTTGGCGTTGAATTGAATGAAGATATCCTCTTCAGGCGCGATGCCGATGACGACGAAATTCTGCGCCAAGTGCTCGACCGGTGTGCCGCGGAAAATGGCGAAGGGTGCGTCTTTGAAC
>JBAVMB010000516.1:0-2601 GCA_049689615.1 Allostellaceae bacterium | reverse complement strand
ACGCCGATGGCGGCCGCGCCGAGCGACCAGACCGCGTCGATCAATCCCGGCGTGCAAGGTGGCACGATCGATCCGAATTCCGATACCTACCTGATCGGCCCGGGCGACAATCTCGACATCTTCGTCTGGCAGAATCCGCAGCTGTCGGTGAAGGTGCCGGTCCGTCCCGACGGCAAGATCTCGATCCCGCTGGTTCAGGATGTCGCCGCCGTCGGCCGCACGCCGTCGGCGCTGGCGCAAGAGATCACCGACAAGCTCAAGGCTTACGTCAAGGATCCGAACGTCACCGTCATCGTCTCGAGCTTCGTCGGGCCCTTCTCACAGCAAATCCGCGTGATCGGCGAGGCGGCTAAGCCGCAAGCCATTCCCTATCGGTCGAACATGACCATCCTCGACGTCATGATCGAAGTCGGCGGCCTGACGCGGTTCGCCGCCGGCGACCGTTCGGTCGTGGTGCGCAACTTCAACGGCCAGCACGAAACCCTTCATGCGCGCCTCGATAGCCTGGTCAACGACGGCGACGTCAAGGACAACATCGCAATGCGCCCGGGCGACATTGTCATCATTCCGCAGCGGTATTTCTAGCCAGCGATCGGCACGCAAGGCGCAACAAGGCGACCCTCATGGAATCTCTCTCCGGCCTTATTTTCCAGTACCTGCACGCGATCTGGCGGCGCAAATGGATCACCGCGCTCACCGCGTGGGCCGTATGCGTCGCCGGCTGGTCCGTGGTCGGGATGCTGCCGAACCGGTACGAATCCTACACGCGCATCTATGTTGATGCCGACCAATTGCTGACGCCGCTGTTGCGCGGAATCGCAGTCGACGTCGATCCGGCCCAGCAGCTCGACGTGCTGCAACGCACGCTGCTGTCACGGCCGAACGTGGAAGAACTGATTCACATGGCGGATCTCGACCGCCACATCCACACGCAGGCGGACAAGGATGCGCTGATCCAGCAGCTGATGCAGCGGATCGTCATACAGCCGCAAACCCACAACCTGTTCACGATCTCGTATCAGGACTCCAATGCGCAGACCGCGCGCAATGTCGTGCAGAGTCTGCTGACGATCTTCGCCGAAAGCACTACCGGCACGCAGCGCACCGAGCTCGACAACGCGCAGCGCTTCCTCAACGACCAGATCGCGCTTTACGAGAAACAGCTGCGCGCCGCCGAACAGCGCCGCGCGGATTTCCGCGCGCAGCATCTCGACGTGCTGAACGGCGCGGCTTCCACGAGCTCGATCGACACGATGCGCAATCAGCTGCAGCAGCTGCATGACGATCTGCAGGATGCGACGGCGCAGCGCGACGAGCTCCAGCGCGAACTCGAGAGTCTGGTGCCGAGCGTCGGCGCCGATACGAATCAGGTTGCGGCCTCGCCCGGCGCGGCCGAACAGCAGCTCGCCCAGCTCCAGCGGCAGCTTGCCGAGCTGCGGACACGCTATACCGACAATTATCCCGACGTCATTGCGGTGAAGCAGCAGATCGCCGCGCTCACCAGCCAGATCGGCCAGCACGGTTCGGTCGCCGGCAGTCACGTGGCACCGGGTACCCGAACCAAGGTTTCGCCCGTGGTCTATGACCAGGTGCGTATCCGGTTGCTCGACGCCCAGGCCAAGGTCGCGTCGGTCCAGCGCCGCATCGATCAGGCCCAGGCCGACCTCAATCAAGCTGAGGCGACCGCCAAGGCATCGCCCGGCGTCGAAGCGCAGTACCAGGATCTCGACCGCGACTACGCCATCCTCAAGCACAATTACGACGAGCTGCTGTCGCGGCGCGAGGCGACTAACCTGTCGCAGGCGGCCGACACCCAGGCGGACAAGATTCAGTTCCGCGTGATCGACGCGCCGCAGGTGCCGTCGAACCCGATCGCGCCGAACCGCCCGCTGCTGTTTTCGGCGGTGCTTCTGGCCGGCATTCTCGGTGGGCTGGGCATTCCCGTCCTGCTGACGCAGATCGATCGCTCGTTCGCGAGCCTCAATCGTCTCCGTGGCCTTGGCCTGCCGGTGCTTGGCGGCGTGTCCTATGTTGCGCTGTTCAAGTCGCGCAGCCAGTCGGTGATGGAACTGGCCGGGTTCAGCGCCTCGGCGATCGCGCTGATGATGCTGTACGGCGTCCTCATCCTGATGACGTTCAGCGTGCACCATGCTTTGCCCGGAGGGTTGGGCTGATGATCGACGAAACCTCGCGCAAACTGATCGAGCGCGCCGCGGCGCATTTGAAGGCGCGCGCACCGGCCTCGCCGGCACCGATGCCGCAAGCTGCCTACGCTCGGGCCGTCTATCCCGAAAACAATTACGCGCAGCCGGCGTACCAAGCCGCCACGGCGCCGCAGCCGGTCTACCAGCCAGAGGTCGCCGCGCCGCAGCCGATGCCGCAGGCACCGGTCTATTCGCCGCAGCCACGTGCCTACCAGGCGCTGCACGCGCAGCCGGTTTATGCGCAACAGGCGCAGGCCGCCGTCGTCAATGGTGCAGCCGCGACCGCTTATCATCGGCCGGCGCACGAGCCGGCTTTCGAACCCGCTTACGCCGCCACCGGCTACCCCCGCGCCGCGGCGCGGCCAGCGATGAACGGCCATCAGCGCGAGATCGAAGG
>JBAVMB010000515.1:0-10072 GCA_049689615.1 Allostellaceae bacterium | reverse complement strand
GAAGTACACGGATCGCGTCCCGGCGATCCTCGCCAAATACGGCGGCAAGGTTCTGGCGCGCGGCGGGCGCTATCAGATCATGGAAGGCCCGCAGAAATTTCATCGCTTCGTCGTGATCGAATTCCCCACCTTCGAGCAGGGCGTCGCGTGCTTCACTTCGAAGGAATACGACGAAGCTGCCGCGTTCCGACGCAAAGGTGCGGGCGAGGTCGAAACCATCATGGTCGAAAGCGGCGAGGCCACGCCGCGCTAAGGCGGAGGGCGTGGCCGGCATGGGTCTCGGCCGCAAAAGCAGGGTGCGGGCGCGCGCGGCAATCTGTTAAAGCATCGGGCCGCCAATGGACGTCATCCGGGAAACCATTCCGACCGCGCCGGCGATGAGCGCCGCGCGTCGCCGCACCGTGCTCGGTGCGGCGATGGCCGGCATGTTCATGGCAGCTGTCGAAAGCACCATCGTTGCGACGGCGCTGCCCAGCATCGTCGCCGATCTCGGCGGCTTTCACCTGTTCAGCTGGGTGTTTGCGGTCTACTTGCTCGCCCAGGCGGTCACGATTCCGATCTATGGCCGGCTAGCCGACTTGCACGGGCGCAAACGCGTCTTCGCGGCGGGCACGCTGCTGTTCCTCCTCGGTTCGGGATTATGCGGCTTTGCGCGCAACATGGTGATGCTGATCGTCTTCCGCGCGCTACAGGGCTTGGGCGCCGGCGCGATCGTGCCGATTGCGACGACCGTCGTCGGCGACATCTATCCCGGCACCACGCGCGCCCGCGCCCAGGGCTATCTCTCGGGCGTGTGGGGCATCGCCGCGGTTAGCGGGCCGCTGCTCGGCGCATTTCTGGTTGAGCGGGTCACCTGGGCGGCGGTGTTTTGGGTCAATTTGCCGGTCGGCGCAATCTGCCTGGCGCTGTTCGCGGTGGCATTGCGCGAAAGCCGGCATCATCAGCCGCGCAGCATCGACTATCTCGGCGCAGTGCTGCTGATGATAGGCAGCGGCGCGCTGATGCTTGCGCTCATTCAATGGGCGCACTTGTCGGATGCGGTGCGTGTCGGATTGCCGACCGTTGCCCTGCTGGCGCTGATTGCTTTCGCCTTCAGCGAACGCCGCAGCGCCGAGCCGATGATGCCTCCGGATCTTTGGCGTATTCCCGCGGTCGCCGCTTCGAACATCGCTGCCTTCGCCATCGGCGGCTCGCTCATTGGCGTCAATGCCTTCGTGCCGACCTATGTTCAGGGCGTGATGGGACGCAACGCCGTGATTGCGGGGTTCGCGCTGACAGCGATGTCGATGAGTTGGTCATTGACGACGATCCTGATGGGCCACATGGCGTTCGCCGCGCGCGCCTCATACCGCGCGCTGGCGGTGTGTGGCGGCGGCGCGCTGGTGGCGGGAAGCGTGATTCTCGTTTTGCTGAGTCCGGCGCACGGACCGTTATGGGCGGCCAGTGGCGCGCTGGTTATCGGTATCGGCATGGGCCTGTGCAATACGACCTATATCGTCGCGGCGCAGGATAGTGTCGAGTTCCACCGCCGCGGCACCGCCACCTCGGTCAACGTCTTCCTGCGCATGGTCGGCCAATCGGTCGCCGCCGCCGTCTTCGGCGGCATTCTCAATTCGGTGCTGGCAGCGCGCATCGGTGCAGCCGACACGATGATCGACCGGCTGATGACGCCGGCGCTGCGCGACGCGCTGCCGGCCACCGATCTGGCGCGGCTCGACAACGCGCTGGCTGCCGGGCTGCACGGCGTCTTCCTGGCGACTGGAGCGTTCTCGCTGCTGGCGCTGTTGTTGGCGTTACGCTTGCCGAAGGGTTTAGGCTCGCGCCACGCGCGCGAGTGACCGCTACAAGTTGCCGAGCGGCAGCGAGAACATCAGCAAGATGTTCTCTTCACCCGGGTTCGTCTTGCTAAAACCGGCGTTCGAAATATGGTCGAAGGCGATGCCGATGCGTGAAGCGTCCTCGAAGCGATAATCGAAGCGCGCACCGGTCTTGAATTCGAACGCCTCGCCGAGGTCCTTGCCATTGCCCTGGTGGTAGTAGCCGACGGCGGCATTCGGCACGAGCACGAAGTGGCGGGTCAAATGGAGGTCGAGAATGAATCCGGCATAGGCAAAGGCGGATTTCTTATTGGTGCCGAAGATGCCGATCATTGGCTTCACGAAGTAAAAGCCGTGGCTGAAATCGTATTCAACGCGGCCTTCGCCGGCTTTGTGGTTGTGCAGAAAATCGTACATGCCGCCGCCGAGCGACAACAAAGCCGGTTCGGGAGGGCCGGTGATGTCGGCGAGCCAGTCGGCGCGCGCATTTGCGGTTCCAAGCCACATCGCTGCCAGCAGGGCGCCAAGCCCCGCAACCCACCGTCCCGTCATGCGCGATTTCTCCCCCACCGGCGCGACCGGCTTATCTTAAGGTCTTGGCAGCAAAGGGCAAGTCCGCCAACTCTGCGATTATCTTAGAGTCGCCGTTTCATGCGTTCGGTCGCCGCCACCAGCTCGGCGCGGATGCCCGGTTCCATCGCCGAATGGCCGGCATCGGGCACGACCACGTACTGCGCCTCGGGCCAGGCGCGATGCAGCTCGTCGGCGCTGACCACCGGGCACACCATGTCGTAGCGGCCCTGCACGATCACCGCCGGTACTTCGCGGATGCGATCAATCCGCGCCACCAAATCGTGCGCCGGCTTGATCACGTGATAGCAGAAGTAATGGGCCTCGATCCGCGCCAGGCCAAGTGCCATGCGATCCTCGCCGAAGGCGGCGACGGTGTCGGGGCTGGGCAACAGGGTCGAGCACACACCCTCATAAGTGCTCCAGGCGCGCGCCGCCGGCATGTGCACGGCCGGCGTCGGATCCATCAGCCGCCGCATGTAGGCGGCGAGCAGATCGGAACGTTCGTTGTCTGGAATGAAGCCGGAAAAGTTGCGCCAAGCCTCGGGAAAGACCGCGCGCATGCCATAGAGGAACCAGTCGATCTCGCTCTGCCGGCAGAGGAAGATGCCGCGCAGCACCAAGCCGCTGCAGCGCTCGGGATGCGCTTCGGCATAGGCCAGGGCGAGGGTCGAGCCCCATGAGCCGCCGAAGACCAGCCAACGCTCGACGCCGAGATGGATGCGCAGCCGCTCGATATCGGCGATCAGATGGTACAGCGTGTTGTCGTGGGTTTCGCCCAGCGGCGTCGACCGGCCGGCGCCGCGCTGATCGAAGACGACAATGCGGTAGACCGCCGGATCGAAAAAGCGCCGATGCGTCGGCGTCGCGCCGGCACCCGGGCCGCCATGCAGGAACACCGCCGGTAGGCCGGCCGGGTTGCCCGATTGCTCCCAATACATGGTGTGCAGGCCGTCCAGCGGCAGCATACCGCTCTGGTAGGGCTCGATCGGCGGAAACAAGTCTTGACGGCCGATTCGCGGATTGTCGGGCATGGCGCCAGTGTAAGAATCTCCGCCGTGAAGGCAAGGCGCGGCAAGCCTTCATTAACCATCTTTCCGCTTAACTGCCGGCCATGGCGGTCACCGAATCGCTTCCGGCGGCGAAGGGCCGGTTCGGCGTCTCGTTGCCGTTGCTGGTGGCGCTTGCCGCTTTCATGACCGTGCTGGCGAATGCGCCGGGCCTGCTGGGCGATCCCGACACCTATTGGCACATCGTCGTCGGCCGCTGGATCCTCGCGCACCACGCGGTGCCGCACGCCAATATCTTCTCCTATTCCGTGCCAGGCGCGCCGTGGGTGCCGCACGAGTGGCTCGCCGAGACCATCTTCGGGGCCCTCTACGATTGGTTGGGTTGGAATGGTCTGGTGCTGGTGACGGCGCTGTCGCTGGCGGCGACGCTGGCGATTCTGACGCGCGCGCTGCTGCATTGGCTGGAGCCGGTGCACGCGCTGGCCGCTGCGATGGCGGCATGGGGCCTCATCCTGGCGCATGTGCTGGCGCGACCGCACATCCTGACGCTGCCGATCATGGTGCTGTGGTTTGCGGCGCTGGTCGATGCGCGCGAGCGCGACCGGGCGCCGCCGCTGTGGATTGTGGCGCTGATGACGCTGTGGGCCAATCTGCACGGCGGCTACGTGCTTGGCTTGGCGTTCGCGGCGCTGTTCGCCGGCGAAGCGCTGCTGGCGGCGCCAAACCACGCCGCGCGCATCACGGTGGTCAAACAATGGGGTGCGTTCGGCGTCCTGTCGCTAGCGGCGGCGCTGCTCACGCCCAACGGGCTCGCCGGCCTGTGGCTGCCGTTCCATCTGCTGGGCATGAAATTCGCGCTGTCGGTACTGGTCGAATGGCAGAGTCCAGACTTCCAGGCCATCCAGCCGCTTGAGATATGGTTCATGGTTGCATTGGCCCTGGCGCTCGGTTTCGGCGTCAAACTGCCGCCGACCCGCATCGCCATGCTGCTGGTACTGGTGCATATGAGTCTGGCGCACCGCCGGCATGCCGACGTGCTCGGCCTGGTTGCGCCCCTCATTCTCGCGCCGGCGCTGGGCGAGTTCATCCGCAACCGGCCACACCGCCGTCACGCCGCGGCACTCGACGGCGCTTTCACCAAGCTCGCCGGCGCCGCCAGCCTGCGTGGCACAGTTGTCGTCGGCTTGATCGCGGTGGCGCTTGCGGTGCTGTTCATGCAGCAGCCGCTGGTGCGCAAGCCCGATCCCTATACGCCCGCGGCCGCGCTCAAATTTGCCGCCGCCCACGATCTGATCGGGCCGGTGTTCAATGACTACGGTTTCGGTGGCTATCTCATCTTCAATGGCATCAAGCCGTTCGTCGACGGCCGCGCCGAAATGTACGGCGACGATTTCCTCAAGCGCTACGTCGAGGCGACGCGCGGCGTCACCGACGAGTTGCCGGCGATGCTCGACCAGTACCACGTGACCTGGACGCTATTCGCCGCCAAGAGCCCGGCGGCGACGCTGATGGATCATATGGCCGGCTGGAAGCGCGCCTACGCCGACGACACCGCAATCATCCACGTCCGGGCCGATTCCGGCCGCTAGACGCTACCGGCCCAATTCGGCCTTCAGCTTCTTGGCGCCTTTTGCCAGCGCCTCGAGCTTGGCATAGGCGACGGAGCGGTCGAGCGGCGCCAGGCCGCAATTGGTGCAGGGCTGGAGATTCTCCGGCGCGACATAGGGCAGCGCGGTTTTCAGCACGGCTGCGACCTCGTCCGGCGTCTCGATGCGGTCGGTGGCGACGTCGATCGCGCCGAGCAGAACCTGCTTGCCCTTGAGCACACCCAGAAGACTGACCGGTACCTTGGAGTGGATGCATTCGAGCGACACTTGGCCGATCTTGCTCTTGGCGAGTGCGGGGAAGATCGCCTCGTACTGCCGCCACTCGCTGCCGAGGCTCGCCTTCCAGTCGATGTTCGCCTTGATGCCATAGCCATAGCAGATATGGACGGCGGTCTTGGCCTTGAGTCCCTGTGCCGCGCGTTCGAGCGCCGCCACGCCCCAGTCCTGGACCTCGCGCATATAGACGTTGAAGGCGGGTTCGTCGAACTGGATGATGTCGACGCCGATGGCGTCGAGCTCGCGCGCTTCCTCGTTAAGCAGCTCGGCGAAGCGCATCGCCATCTTGACCCGATCGCCGTAGAACTGATCGGCGATCGTATCGACGATGGTCATCGGCCCAGGGAGGGTGAATTTGAGCTTGTGCCGCGTATGGGCGCGCGCCAGCGTCGCCTCCATCCGGTGCACGCTGCTTTTGCGCTGCAATTCGCTGGTCACCGTTGGCACCTCGGCGACGTAGCGATTGTCGCGGATGCCCATCTTGACGCGTTTGCCGAAATCGATGCCGGCGAGATTGGCGAGAAAGCCATGGACGAAGTGCTGCCTCGCCATTTCGCCGTCGGTGACGATGTCGATGCCGGCGTCCTCCTGTTCCTTGATCGCGAGCACCGTGGCGTCGCGCTTGGCCTGTTCCAGTGCGTCACCTTCGGTGGTCCACGGCGCCCACAGCATCTTGGGTTTCGCAAGCCAGGCGGGTTTCGGCAGGCTGCCGGCAATGGTGGTCTCGAGCATGGCGTTTTTTCTCCCGGCCGCAGCCTATAACGCGGCGATGAAACCGACCATTGCCGCGAGCGTGTCGGCTTCCTGGTCGCGATGCGGTGCATGCATGCAGTTGTCGAGCAGCAGTTTTTCGAACGGCCCTTTGACGCCGCGCGCCACGGCGTTGACTTGCTCGACCGTGCCGTATTGGTCGTCGATGCCCTGGATCGCGAGCACCGGACAGGTCACGCCGGGGAGGCAATCCTCGATGCTCCAGGCGCGGAATTGCGGCGACAGCCAAATATCGTTCCAGCCGCGGAACACGCCTTCGACGTCGGTGTGATAGGGCGCGAGGCGGTGCTTCAGGTCGGAATCCTCGTAGGCATGTTTCGCCTCCTCGATGCCGAGGATCGAGACGTCCTCGACAAAAACGTGCGGCGCTTCGAGGATCAGGCCGCGCACCGGCCAACGGCCGCTGCCGGCGTGGATCAGTGCGATCGAGGCGCCGTCGCTGTGTCCGATCAGGACTGGGTTGTCGATCGCCAGTGCCGCGCGCAACACCGGTAGCTCGTCGAGGGCTTCGCCGTGCATGTAGCGCGGACCGCGCGGGCCGCGGAACCGGTCGGACTTGCCATAGCCCCAGCGCGAGTAGGTGACCGCGCGGCAGCCGGTGGCGGCGGCCAGCTTGGCCGGAAAATCCCGCCACAGTGCGACCGAGCCGAGGCCCTCGTGCAGCAGCACGAGCGTCGGCGTGCCGGTGCGCCGCGCCGCGATCTCGGCATATTCGATTCGGTGACGGTTGATCTCGACGAACGGCAATTCACACTCCGAGATGCCGCCGCAACAGCGCTGGATCGGCCTTTAGCCGCGCAGGCTCGCCGGCGAAGGCGACGCGGCCCTTGACCAGAAGCACGGCGAGGTCCGCGAGGGCGCTGAGGACGGCGAAATTCTTGTCGACGATGACACAGGCGATGCGGTTTTCGCGCAGATGCCGGATGATTCTCCAGATTTCCTTGGCGATGCGCGGCGACAGGCCTTCGGTGGCCTCGTCGAGGACGATCAGGTCGGGATTGGTCATCAGCGCGCGTCCGATGGTGAGCATCTGTTGTTCGCCGCCCGACAGCAGCGCGCCACTCTGGTGAAGTCGCTCCGCGAGACGCGGAAAAGTATCGAGCACGCGCTCCAGCGTCCAGTCCATCCGGCCGTGCCGCCCCGGCCGTGCCGCGAGGTGGAGATGCTCGCGCACGGTGAGCTTGGGGAAGATGCCACGGCCTTCGGGGACCAGCGCTAGGCCTTCGCGCGCGATCCGGTGCGGTTGCGCGCCGGTCATGTCGACGCCGTTGATCCGCACGCTGCCGTGGCGGGGCGGGGTCAGGCCCAGGAGCGAGCGCAGCAACGTCGTCTTGCCCATGCCATTGCGGCCGAGCAGCGCGACGGTTTCGCCGCGGCCGACAGCGAAATCGACGCCATGCAGGACATGACTCGCACCGTAGAAAGTGTGCAGGCCGCGGGCTTCGATCAGCGCCGGCTCGGGCTCGTAGACGTCGATCATGGCGGCGTCTCGTCGCTGCCGAGATAGGCTTCCTGCACCGCCGCGCTGGCGCGGATCGCCTCGGGCGCGCCGGATTCGAGCACCTTCCCGTCCACCATCACGGTCAGCGTGTGGGCGATTCGGAAGACCGCATCCATGTCGTGTTCGACCAGAAGCACGGCGTGGTCGCGGCCGAGTTCGGCGATGAGCGCGGTCATGCGTTCGGATTCTTCGGCGCCCATGCCGGCCAGCGGCTCATCGAGCAGCAGCGCCTTGGGCGCGGTCGCCAGCGTCATGGCGATTTCGAGCTGGCGTTGCTCGCCGTGCGACAAGGTTCCGGCGACGCGTTTGCCGCGCTCAAGGTGCACGCGCGCGAGCGCCGCTTCCGCCGCTTCGTCGAGCGCGCGCACGTCGCGCGCTTGGCGCAGCAGGCCGAGACCATGCGCCAGCCGCGCCTGCGCCGCGAGCCGGCACTTCTCGAAGGCGGAAAAGCCGGCGAAGACGTTGACACGCTGATAGCTGCGGCCGATGCCGAGCCGGGCGATGCGCTCGGGCGCCGCGCCGGCGATCTCGCGGCCGGCGAAACGGATGCTGCCGGTGGTGGGAGCAAGGTCGCCCGAGAGCAGATTGATGAGCGTGGTTTTGCCGGCGCCGTTTGGGCCGATGACGGCGTGAATCTCGCCGGCGAAAAGATCGAGCGAAACGCCATCAACCGCCTTAAGGCCGCCGAATTGACGTGCCACGTCGCGCACCGCCAAAATCGGCTCAGCCATGAGCCTTCTCCGTCCGGCGCATCAAGCCGCCGATGCCCTGCGGCAACAGCAACACAGCGACGATGATGAATAGGCCCAGCGGCAGCAGCCAGTGGCGCGTGATGTCGGTTAGCCCGTCCTGCAGCAGAACGAGGGCGAAAGCGCCAAGGACCGAGCCGTAAAGCGTGCCCATGCCGCCGAGGATCACCATCATCAGCACCTCGCCTGACAGTCGCCAGCCGAAGAGGTCGGGGCTGACGAAGCCGAATTGCGCTGCGTCGAGATAGCCAGCGAGGCCCGCAGTCGCGCCGGCGATGACGAAGGCGGCGAGCTTGTAGCCGTAAGTGGCGAAGCCGAGCGCGCGCATGCGGCTTTCGTTGCTGCGGATGCCGAGCAATGCATGGCCGAACAGCGAGCGCGTCACAAACCGCAGGACGAGATAGGTGGCGGCGAGCGCCGCCAGCACCAGGTAGTAGAAGCTGGCGGGCCGATCGAGCGAGACGGGCGTCCAGCCGAACAATGCCGTCGACGGCTTGACGTAGATGTAGACGCCGTCCGAGCCGCCGAGCGTCTTGCTGCCGATGACGTAGTAGAACAGCATCTGGGCGAATGCGAGCGTCACCATGATGAACGAGACGCCCGCGGTGCGCAGCACCAGCAGGCCGATCACCAATGCCACCACGGCCGACGCGCCGATCGCTACCGGCAACGACAGGTAAAGGCTGGCGGCGGCATATTGCGGCGATAGCAGGAACAGCGCATAGGCGCCGATGCCGAAGAAGGCGGCATGGCCGAAGCTGACCAGACCGGTGTAGCCAACCAGCAGATCGAGGCTCATGGCGAAGATCGCCATGATCATGATCTTGGCGAAAAGCTGCAGGTAGAAGGTCCCGGCCAGCAGCGGAAACAGCGCCAGCAGGACGAAGGCCGCCAGCAACATGGCGCACTCGCGCGTCGCGCGCATGCTCAGGCGGCTCCGGCGCGGCCGAACAGGCCGGCCGGCCGCCACAGCAGCACCGCCGCCATCAGCACGTAGATCGTCATGCCCGAAAGCTGCGGCAGATAGATCTGGCCGAATGTGTCGGCGAGGCCAATGAGCAGCGAACCGAGAAACGCGCCCTTGATCGAGCCAATACCGCCAATCACCACGACGACGAACGAGACGATCAATACGTCGTTGCCCATGCCGGGGAACACCGACGCCACTGGCGCGGCGATCATGCCGGCGAGCGCCGCCAGCGCCACGCCGAGCGCGAAGACCGCGCGATAGACCCACGCGATGTCGATGCCAAGTGACTGCACCATCTCGCGGTTGGTCGAGCCGGCGCGGATTGCCATCCCGAGGCGTGTGTACCGGATCAGCCACCACATCGCGCCGGCGATGACGAGGCAGAAGGCCGACAGGAACAAGCGATAGGCGGGATAGGTGAGCGCGTCCTTGAGCGGGACAGAGAAATCGAGCAAGGCCGGCACAGCGACGCCGTGCACATCGTCGCCGAACAGCAGCGACCGGATCTCCTCCAGCACCAGAATGAGGCCGTAGGTCAGCAGCACCTGATAGAGGTGATCACGGCGATAGAGCGGGCGAAACAGCAGCGCCTCGAGCGCGACGCCGAGCACGATCGCCAGCGGCACGGCAACGAGGATCGCAGTCCACAAGTCGCCCGTCAGCCTGGTGAAGGCGTAAACCAGATAGGCGCCGAGCATGTAGAAGCTGCCGTGCGCCAGATTGATGACGCCCATGATGCCGAAAATGAGCGTCAGGCCGCTGGCGACCAGGAAGAGCAACAGCCCTTCCTGGACGCCGTTC
>JBAVMB010000514.1:0-2311 GCA_049689615.1 Allostellaceae bacterium | reverse complement strand
GGCTGAACCCGTGCTGATGGTGATTTCGGGCGGTTCAGGCACGCTCTTCGGCCCGATCGTCGGCGCCATTCTGATCGAGATCGTCAAGAACGTCGCCAGTGCCTACATCACGCGTTGGAACATGATGTTGGGCGCGATCTTCGTGGCCATCGTCATGTTCATGCCGGAGGGTTTGGTGCCGGGCACGATGCGGCTTGTCCGCCACCTGCTCAAGGCGCGGGCCAAGGCGCCGGCGGCGGTCGAACCGACGCCCGATAGGCCGGTGCCATGACCGCGCTGTCAATCCGCCAGCTGGCGAAATCCTTTGGTGGCCTGCGCGTCACCCGCGGTCTCGATCTGGTGGTCGCGCCGGGCGAGCGGCGTTTGATCATCGGTCCCAACGGCGCCGGCAAGACGACGCTGTTCAATCTCGTCACCGGCGAGATCAGGCCCGATGTCGGGTCCATCACGTTGTTCGGCCAGGAGTTGACACGCCTGCCGTCGCGCCGCCGTGCCCATATGGGATTGTCGCGGACCTATCAGATCATCACGCTGTTCCCCAAGGATACGCTGCTGCGCAACGTCACGCTGTCGCTGCTCGGTCTGTCGCACTTGCGCTGGAATCCACTGTTGCGGCTCGATCGCCAGGGGCCGCTGATCGCGCGAGCGGAGGCGGCACTGGCGCGCGTCGGTCTCGGTCACATGGCGCACCGGCCGCTTGCCGAAACCTCATACGGCGAGCGCCGGCGCGTCGAGATCGCGATGGCGCTGGCGCAAAATCCGCGGGTGCTGTTGCTCGACGAGCCGTTCGCGGGGCTGTCAGTGGATGAACGGCGCGACGTCAAGGCTCTGCTCTTCGCGATTCCGCGCGACGTCACCATTGTCATGATCGAACATGACATGGACGTGGCGCTCGATTTCGCCGAGCGCATCACCGTGATGCATTTCGGCGAGGTCGTGGTCGAAGGCACACGCGCCGAGGTGGTGGCCGATCCACGCACCAAGGAGATTTACTTTGGCGAATGAGGCGCTCGCTCTCGACGCGGTCGACGCCTATTACGGCGACAGCCATGTGCTGCACAGCGTGTCGCTCGTTCTCGGCGAGGCGCGGCTGCTCGGCCTGCTCGGCCGCAACGGCGCCGGCAAGACGACGTGCATGAATGTAACGATGGGCATGCTGCGGCCGCGGCGCGGCAGCGTCACGTTGTTCGGCAAGGCCATTGCCGGCCGGGCGCCGGAGGATATCGCCGCCGCCGGCATCGCGCTGGTGCCGCAGGGCCGGCGCATCTTCCGCAGCCTGACGGTGCGCGAGAACCTCTTGGTGGCCGCGCGGCGGCCGCGAGCCAACGGCGCGCATGCGCCCTGGACCTTCGACACGGTCTATGCGGCCTTTCCCCGCCTCAAGGAGCGGCAGAACCAGGTGGCCGGATATCTCTCCGGCGGCGAACAGCAGATGCTGGCGATCGGCCGGGCGTTGATGGCGAATCCGCGCGTGCTGCTGATGGACGAGCCGTCAGAGGGCCTGGCGCCGCAAATCGTCGCCGAGGTCATGGCGACCATCCGCCGCCTCAAGGAACAGGGACTCAGCATTATTTTGGTCGAGCAGAACGCCAAGTTGGTGTTCGATATCGCCGACGACATCGTCATTCTCAACAGCGGTCGAGTCGCGGTTGCCGGCACGACCGCCGAGCTGCGCCACAGCGGCGTCGATCTGCACCAGCATCTCGGCATTTATTGACCGCTCCGCGCGGGTGGGCCGGCCCGGCCCATGGCGCTGCATCATCTGCTTTACGGCTACACCGTGGACGGGTTATGCCCTGCTCGTGCCGCCGGCCTCCGGCGAGGCCGTCGCGGGACAGGGACTGGTCTTGGCGATGATTACGTTCGTGTTGCTGCTGTCGACGTTCCGGCCGAGCACCGTATGAGTATTTTCGGCCGCATTCGCGAGTCCTTGACGATGGCGCGGCCGGCGCTATCGGTTGCCGCAGGCGGCCGTCCATTGCGTGGTTGGCACGACGCCCGGTTTCTGTTCCGGGTCCGCTGGCGGGCCCTGCTGCGCGGTCTCGAGCGCCGCCATCTCCGCAGCAACGAAATTGCCCTCACGCTATTCGGTGCCGTCATCGGTGCGGCCATCGGCATCGGCGTTGTCGTCGTGCGCCAGCTATCGCAGTGGCTGCATGAAATGTTGTTCAAGGTCCCTGCCGGTCATTTGCTAAGCGAAGGGATTGGTCTGGCGTGGTGGCGGGTTCTGGTGGTGCCGTGCGTTGGCGGGCTGGTTGTTGGGATTGTGACGTTGATCATCCGGCGGTTCCGGCCGCGCGAGGTGGTGGAC
>JBAVMB010000513.1:0-4024 GCA_049689615.1 Allostellaceae bacterium | reverse complement strand
CCCCCGTCGCGATGAGCTCTGGGCCAAACTTTATTATACGTATGGTGGCTTGTGCCAGAAAATCGAGGCGCTGGCCGGCGATGGCTTCGCCGTCGCCCGTTTCCCCGTGAAGATCTGCAGCGCCTGCGCCCAGGGACGGCATGGCCGGTTTTTGCCTATGATGGCGCGGGGGAGGTGAGGGGCTGTGAATCGGATCGTGTTCCGCTGGCGCTGCGCGGTCGTCGCGCTTGCGCTGGTCGCTGCCGTCGGCCCGGCGCGCGGCCAGGATGACGACCCCGACTGGAAGCGCTGTAGCGGCCGCGATCCGGACGTCGTCATCGCCGGCTGCAGTGCCGTTCTGGCGGCGGGGAACGGTTTGCCGGCGCGACTTGCCGTTGCGGCGACGCGCCGTGGTTATGCCTACACCGCCAAGCGCCAATACGACCGCGCGCTCGCCGATTTCGATGATGCGGCCCGTCTCGATCCGAATTCGGCGGACGCCTTTGCCGGCGGCGGCATCGCGAATCAATGGCTCGGCCACCACGATCGCGCGATCAAGGATTTCGACCAAGCGATCCGCTTGCGGCCGTCGTTCCAAGCAGCTTTTGTCGGCCGGGCGACCACCGAATTCGTGATGCAGGATTACGACGCTGCGATTGCCGATTTCAGCCATGCGCTGGAACTTCGGTCACGCGACGCGGGCGTCCTTGTCACCCGCGGCCGCGCCTACGACGCCCGAGCCGATTACGACCGCGCCATCGCGGATTACGATCGCGCGCTCGGAATTGCGCCGAAGTCTCCCGCCGCGCTCGAACAGCGCGGCCTCGCCTATGCCGGCAAGGGCGACTACGGCCGCGCCATCGACGATTACACGCGGGCGATCGGATTGATGCCGGATTTCGGCGACGGCTACGACTTCGCCTCCGTCTTCCGCAACCGCGGCCGCGCTTATCTCAAGAAAAGCCAGCGCGACCGCGCGTTGGCGGATTTCGACGAGGCGCTGCGCCTCAACCCGAATTTCGCGGCCGGCTATTACAGCCGCGGCACCGCCTATCTCGAAGCCGGCGAATATCGCCGGGCGCAGGACGATCTCGATCGGGTCCTCCGTTTGGATGCGAATTACGCCGACGCCTATTTCAACCGCGGCATCGCCGAATATCGCGAAAACGACTATCGGCGCACAGTGGCGGATATGGATCAATACATCCGAAGGAAGCCGACCGACGGCGACGGCTTCGCCTGGCGTGGCACGGCATACCAGATGCTGGGTCAGAACGACGAGGCGATCGAGGATTTCACCCGCGCTCTGAGATCCACGCCGAACGACGAACAAGTGCTCCTCAGCCGCGGCTATTCCTATTACGCGAAAAAGCAGTATGACCGCGCCCTGGCGGATCTCGACGACGCCGTTCGCCTCGATCCACGCGACTCAATCGCCTTTCTCTATCGCGGCGGGGTGTATGAAGGCGAAAAGCAATACGACCGCGCCGCGGAGGATTACCGGCGGGTGGTCGAACTCGATCCCAAGGATGTCGACGGCTGGATCGCCATCGGCAGGCTAGCGGATCGCGACAGCGACTACGCGCGAGGGATCGCGGCGTATAGCCGCGCGATCGGCATCGATCCCGCGAACGCCAGAGCGCTGAATCTCCGCGCTTACGACTATGTCCAGGTGCATCAGGATGGGCTCGCCATGGCGGATTTCGATCGCGCCATCCGCCTCGATCCGCGGAACGCGGCGGCGTTCGAAGGCCGTGGCTTCGCCTATCTGTATCAGGCGAATTTCCGCGCCGCGGTCGCGGAATATACGCGGGCGCTCCAGCTGGAGCCGGGCGTGTTCATTCGCTACGGGCGCGGCACCAGTTACTTCTTCATGGGGGAATACCGGCGCGCGATCGGCGATTTTGGATTGGCGGCGCGAATGCAGTTGCGCGACAAACCTTTGGCCAAGGCGTCGGTCGTTCTCGCGCTGGTCGCGGTCGCGGCGGCGGTGGCGCGCAGTCTTCACCGCTCGGCTTCCTTGAATGGTCTGGCCGCTTGCTATCGCCACGCGGCTGCGGCCGCCGGGATCGTATGGCGGCGCGCGCCGCGTTTCGTGCGCGCCATGGCATTGCCGTTCGCAATGTCGGCGGGCATCGCCGTCTGGCGTCCGGCTGACGGCGCATGGAACGCGTTCTGGACTGCGCTGCATCTTCCGAGCGTCCTGGTTCCGGCGTCCGCAAGCGCGCTGGCCTTCGGACTCTGCCTGCAAGTCTTCGCCGTGCGCGCGCATCAGATCGCGGGCGACGCGGCCGATTCATGGTCCCGATTCTGGATCGCCTACGGCCGGTTTAACGCCTATGCCCTGGCGCTATTCGCCGTCGGCTACGGCGGCGTGGTCGCCGGCTATTCGGCCCTGTTCTCGTCGCATCTGCATCCGTGGCTCGCCAACGCGCACCTTTTCGGGTTCAGCGGGGTCGAACTCGTCCTGATCGGATTTGCGATCGGTTGCTCGCTCGTTGTCAGCATCGTCGCGCGCTGCTCGCTGATGCTTCCGGCGGCCGCGCTCGGTCACCCGCTTTCGTTGTTCCGGGCGTGGCGCCTCGGCGGCGAGGCGCCGTGGCAGCTCAACCTAGCGATCGCGTTTTTCGTCGCGGCCTGCGCGGCGTTGAGCGGTGCGACGGACCGCGTCTTGACGCTGATCCCGGCCGCTGCCCTTCCCGGGCCTTGGCGCGATGCGGCAGACACGATCATCGGCCAGATCTCGGCCTATCTCGCGACCGCGCTGGTGGCGTCGACCCTGTCGCTGTTCTACCGCGAGCGGATGGCGGCCGAAGCGGTTACGGCCCCGGCGGCCGAAGTCGCGGCCTGGCCGTTATCGGACGAGGCCTGATTCGGGGGTCGAGCTCATCGCAAACGGAGGAAGCGAAGCGGTCATGCGTAAGGCGGCTTGGTCCAGGCCTTGGGCTACAGGGTGAAGATCTCGTGACCGGTCGGGGTCACGCCGATCGTGTGCTCGAATTGCGCCGACAGCGACTTGTCTTTGGTCACCGCTGTCCACCCGTCACTCAGGATCTTCACCTCGTAGCGGCCGGCGTTGATCATCGGCTCGATGGTGAAGAACATGCCTTCGCGCAGCGCCAAGCCTTCGCCGGCGCGGCCGAAATGCAGGATCGACGGTGCGTCGTGGAAAATCCGGCCAACGCCGTGGCCGCAGAAATCGCGCACCACCGAGAAGCGGAAGGATTCGGCATACGACTGGATGGCGTGACCGATGTCGCCGAGCGTCGCGCCCGGCTTGACCACCGCGATGCCGCGCATCATCGCCTCGTATGTGACGTCAACCAGCTTCGCCGCCTTGACGCTGACCTTGTCGCCGACCAGGAACATGCGGCTGGTGTCGCCATGCCAGCCGTCGAGGATCACGGTGATGTCGATATTGATGATGTCGCCTTCCTCGAGCACGCGGTCACCCGGAATACCGTGGCAGACGACGTGATTGACTGAGGTGCAGATCGAGCGCGGAAAGCCGCGATAGTTGAGCGGTGCCGGGATCGCGTCATGGTCGACGATGAAGCCGTGGCACAAGCGGTCGAGCTTGTCGGTGGTGACGCCGGGCTGAACGTAAGGCGTAATGAAATCCAGTACTTCGGCGGCCAACCGTCCGGCCTTGCGCATGCCGGAGAATTCGTCGGGTCCGTGCAGGCGGATGCGGCGTTCGCCGGGCTCGTCGCGGCGCAGGGCGGGGGAAACCTGATCGTTCATCACGCCGTCATAGGTAATCGCTTTGTGACCCGCTCGCAAGGCGATGGCGGCGCGAATATCATCCACGGATGACGCCGATTCGCGGCCTTAGCCGCGGGATTTCCTGCGCGCTTGGGGCCGCGGTGCTGTTCGGTGCCAGCACGCCGCTGGCCAAGGCGCTGTTGGGCGCGGTGAGCCCGTGGCTGCTCGCCGGTCTGCTCTATCTTGCGTCCGGCATCGGCCTCGCCGTGATCGTCGGCGTGCGGCGTTGGCGCGGCGCGGCCGAAGGGGCGCCGCTGCGCGCGGCCGATCTGCCGTGGCT
>JBAVMB010000512.1:0-2399 GCA_049689615.1 Allostellaceae bacterium | reverse complement strand
GCGATGTTCTCTCGCTCGATGGCGACACGGCGATCGGCACACCGCTGATCGAGCCGGTCATGCGCAAGGGCAAGCGGCTGGCTCGGCCGTTGCTCGCTGACCTTCGCGCCACCGCCGCGCGCAATCTTGCGGCCCTGCCCGAGCCGTTACGCCGCCTCGAACCCGGCGCGCTTTACCCCGTCCAAGTCGCCGACCCGCTGGTCGCCCTTGCGGCCGAGGTCGATCGGCGTACGACATAGGGGGCGACGCCATGAACGGAAAGATCGAGACCGGCCAGCGGGACGTACTGTTGATCGTCGATATCCAGAACGATTTCTGTCCCGGCGGAGCGCTCGACGTGCCGCGCGGCGACGAGGTGGTTGCAGCGGTCAATCGCCTGGCCCGCCGGTTCGAACACGTCGCGTTGACGCAGGACTGGCATCCGCCCGGCCACCTGTCGTTTGCCTCGAGCCATCCAGGGAAAAAGCCCTACGACACGGTTACGGTGTCGTACGGGCCGCAGGTGCTATGGCCGGACCACTGCGTCCAAGGCAGCCACGGCGCCGAGTTCCACGCCGGGCTCGCGGTGAAGCGAGCCGAGCTCGTGCTGCGCAAGGGCTACCATCCCACGATCGATTCCTATTCCGCGTTCCGCGAGAATGACCGCACCACCAAGACCGGGCTTGCGGCCTACCTGCGCGAGCGCGGCTTCCAGCGCGTCTTCATCGCCGGCCTCGCGCTCGATTTCTGCGTGCGTTACACCGCCGAGGACGCGCACGCCGAGGGCTTTGCCGTCGTGGTGATCGAGGATGCCTGTCGCGCCATCGATCTCGGCGGCTCGCTGGCCGCCACATGGCAGTCTCTGAATGCCCGCGGCATCGCGCGCGCTGCCACCGACGCAGTCTGCTAAGCCCCTGCGCTGGCCGCTTGATCCAGGTCAATGCGCCGGTTGCCGGATCGCGCAGCCTGTCCTCTGGAATATTCCGACAGGATGCCATGCGCCCGTCTCCGCTCACCCTCTTCGCTCTTTCCGGCTCGGACGATTATGCCAAGCGCCTCGCGGCGCGGCTCGAAACGCCGCTCGCGCCGCTTGAGGAACGAAGCTTCGAGGACGGCGAGCACAAGGTGCGTCCGCTCCAGCCGGTCGAAGGAAGCGATGTCTTCGTAGTCCACACCTTGCACGGCGATTCGGGGCAGACTGTCAATGACAAGCTTTGCCGCCTGCTCTTCCTTATCGGCGCTTTGAAAGATCACGGCGCTATGCGGGTGACCGCGGTGGTGCCCTATTTCTGTTACGCACGCAAGGACCGGAGGACCCAACCCTACGATCCGGTCACGCAGCGCTATGTCGCGGAACTGTTCGAGGCCGTCGGCACCGACCGCTCGATGGTGATCGAGGTCCACAACCCTGCTGCATTCGAAAACGCCTTCCACCGCCCGGCGCGCAATCTTGAACCGGCCGAATTGTTCGCCGCGCATTTCGGGTCGCTCGCTCGCAAGGAAAGAGTCGTCGCAATCTCGCCAGATGCGGGCGGCGTCAAACGCGTCGAGCAGTTCCGCCGGGCGCTCGAGCGCGTCGCCGGTCAGCCGGTGGACAACGCCTTCATCGAGAAATATCGCGCCGGCGGCGTCGTCACCGGCGGTGCGTTGATCGGTGGCGTAGCCGGCCGGACGGCGATCATCCTCGACGATCTGGTTAGCACGGGCGGAACGCTGCTGCGTGCCGCTAAGGCCTGCCGAGATGCTGGCGCACGCGAGGTCATCGCCGCGGCAACGCACGGACTGTTCATCGGCGGCGCAGCCGAGCTATTCGCGAGCACCGATGTGAGCGGGTTCGTCATTGGCGATACCGTGCCCTTGCCCAAGATGATTCCGGCCGCGGCCATCAAACGGTTGACGGTGCTGGACACCACCGGCTTGGTTGCCACCGCCATTGCCGCGGCGCACGGCGATAGCTGATGCGGCAGAAGCAGCCATGAAACGCGATGCGGCCGCGACCGTGGAGATTCCGCCGTTCGGTCTCGAAGGCAGTCTCGGCCTGCCTGCTGCGCGCGCCCAAGGCCTGGTCCTGTTCGCCCACGGCAGCGGCAGCAGCCGTTTCAGCCCACGAAACAATTATGTCGCGACCGCGCTGCAAAGAGCGGGGCTCGCAACGCTGCTTTTCGATCTGCTTAGCGACGCCGAAGCGGAGAATCGCGCCAACGTCTTCGACATTGACCTGCTCGCCGAGCGGCTGACGGCGGCAACGTCCTGGGCCCGATGCGCGCCGCAGACCCGTGCGCTCTCGATCGGTTATTTCGGCGCCAGCACCGGTGCGGCCGCCGCCTTGGTCGCCGCAGCTCAGCTGCGAAACGTGGTGCGCGCGGTGGTCTCACGCGGTGGTCGGCCCGATCTCGCGGGTGCCGCGTTGCCACTGATCA
>JBAVMB010000511.1:0-11441 GCA_049689615.1 Allostellaceae bacterium | reverse complement strand
CCATCACGGTCGTCGCTCGCCAGCGCCCGCATCACCGGATGCTCCGGCATATAAGTCTGAAGCAGCACGACCCCTGGCCGCTCGGCGCGGCCGGCACGCCCCGAAACTTGGTGCAGCAGTTGGAAGGTCCGCTCCGCCGCTCGCAGATCGCCGCCCGACAGGCCGAGATCGGCATCGACGACGCCGACCAGCGTCAGCATCGGGAAATGATGGCCCTTGGCCATCACCTGCGTGCCGATCAGCATGTCCACTTCGCGGCGCTCGACGCGCTCGAGCAGTTCCGCCATTGCCCGCGGACCGCTCAACGTATCGCTCGCCATCACGGCGATGCGCGCCTGCGGAAAACGCTGCCCTGCCTCTTCGGCTAGACGCTCCACACCCGGACCACACGCGGCAAAGCTGCCAGCAGCGCCGCAATTGGGACAGGCCGGCGGCATCGCCGTCGCATAGCCGCAATGGTGGCACTGCAAGCCGCCGGCGCGGCGGTGCTCGATCAGCCACGCGGTGCAGTTCGGACATTGCATGCGGTGCCCGCACTCGCGGCACAAGGTCAGCGGCGCATAACCGCGGCGGTTGAGAAACAGCATCGCCTGCTCGCCCGCCGCCAGCGTTTTGTCCAGCGCCTCCACCAGCGGCGGCGACAGGAAACGCTGCCGCTCCGGCTTCTGCTGCCGCAAATCGACGACGCGAATCTCGGGCAGCCGCGCTGCGCCGTGCCGCGCCGGCAAATGTAGCCGCGCATAACGGCCGGACTGGACATTGATCGTGGTTTCGAGCGACGGCGTCGCCGACACCAGCGCGATCGGCAACTGCGCCAGCGACGCACGCACCACTGCCATGTCGCGGGCATGATAGATGACACCGTCCTCCTGCTTGAACGAGGCGTCGTGCTCTTCGTCGACGACGATCAAGCCGAGATCGCGGAACGGGAGGAACAGGGCCGAGCGCGCGCCGACGACAACGCGGGCCTGGCCGTCGGCCACGTGGCGCCAGGTCGCGCGGCGCTGCGCGTGGCCGAGATCGGAATGCCATAGCACTGGCGGCGCGCCGAAACGGTCGCCAAACCGCTTCAATAATTGCGCCGACAACGCGATCTCGGGCAGCAGCACGAGCGCCTGCCGGCCGCGTTCGAGCGCCGCGGCGATTGCCGCGAAATAAACCTCGGTCTTGCCCGAGCCGGTCACGCCATCGAGTACGGTGACGCCGAAACCGCCACGTTTGACCTTGCCGACCAATTCGGCGGCGGCAATTTCCTGCGCGGACGATAGCGGCGGTCCGGGCAGCCGCCAGTCCGGGGCTCGCGGCGGCAACGCACCGGGCAACGCGACCGGCGCCAGCAAGCCGGCGGCAGCCATCGCCTTGATCACGCCCGGACCGCACGCTGCCCGGTGCGCGAGATCGGCAGCGGTGGCCGCGCCGCCTTCGGCGGCCGCCTCGAGCACGCGGCGGCGCTGCGGCGTCAGTCGCGATTCTGGATCGTTCAACACACGCCGTCCGGCGTCGGCGATCTCATAGCCAGCCATCGCGCGCGGCGGTTCGAGCGCGTCGGGTACGCTCATAGTCATCCGCAGCACAGCGCCCGGTGTGGTCAGAGTGTAGTTCGCCACCCAATCGACGAATCGCCGTAGCTCGTCGTGCAACGGCGGCACCGCTAGCGTCTCGGCGATCGGCTTGAGCTTCGCTTCGGCGACATCGGCACGATCGGGCCCCCAGACGACGCCGGCGACTCGCCGACGGCCGAGCGGCACACGCACGAAATCGCCGACGGCGACGCGCATGCCGTTCGTGACGCGATAGTCATAAACACCGGCGAGCGGCAGCGGCAGCAGCACGCTGACGCGATCGTCGCGCGCCGGTTCGGCGTTGGCAGGGTGCTCCGGCATGGTCTACACTCTCTTACGAAAGGGGCCTCGCCGGAAGTAGCAGACAGGCGCACATGAAGTTTTTCCTCGATACCGCGATCATTGCCGACATTCGCGAACTGGCCGCGACCGGCTTGGTCGACGGCGTGACCACGAATCCATCGCTCATCGCCAAGTCGGGCCGCAATTTCATCGAGGCCGTGCGCGAAATCTGCTCGGTGGTTTCCGGCCCGGTGAGCGCCGAGACCACGGCCACCGACCACCCGACCATGCTGGCCGAAGGCCGGAAGCTGGCGAAGATCGCCAAGAACATCGCGGTCAAGGTGCCGCTGACGCCGGACGGGCTCAAGACCTGCAAGGTGCTGCGCGCCGAAGGCACTATGGTCAACGTGACGCTGTGCTTCTCCGCGCCGCAGGCGCTGCTCGCCGCCAAGGCGGATGCGACGTTCATATCACCCTTCGTCGGCCGGCTCGACGATATCGGCGAATCAGGCATGACCCTGGTTCGCGACATCGTCGAGATCTATCGCCAGTATCCCAACCTCAAGACCGAGGTGCTGGTCGCGTCGATTCGCCATCCGATGCACGTGCTCGAGGCGGCGAAGCTCGGCGCGCACGTCGGCACGATGCCGCCCGCGATCATGCGCCAACTGTTCATGCATCCGCTGACCGACAAGGGCCTCGCCGCCTTCCTGGCCGACTGGAAGAAGACCGGCCAGTCGATCCTGGGCGACGACAAATCCGCCGCGGCGGCCGAATAGCGGGATCGTGGTGGATCGTACCCGGGATAAAGTCACCGCACCGCCGCCGTCGACGGTCACCGAACACGCCGCCACTGCGGCCCAGGTCGTTGCTTATCTCAAGCGCCATCCGGACTTCTTCGCCGAGCATCCCGAGATCCTCGACGCGCTGACGCCGCCGGCCGCACGCAGCGGTACCGGCGTCGTCGACATGCAGCAGTTCATGCTCAAGCGGCAGCGCGACGACATCGCCAAGCTCAAGGGCCAGCAGAAGCTGCTGATCAGCACAACGCGTGCCAACCTCGCGAGCCAAACGCGCGTCCACAGCGCGGTTCTCACCCTACTCGCTGCCAACAGCTTCGAGCAGCTAATCCAGATCGTCACCACCGACCTCGCCTTGCTGCTCGATTCGGATGTCGTCACCATCGGCGTCGAAAGCAACGCGGGCGCCAAGCCGCGACTGCCGCATCCCGGCGTGCAGATCCTCGAAACCGGCACGGTCGACCGCGTGCTCGGGCCAGAGCGCGACGTTTCGTTGCTGGCCGACACCACCGGTGATCCGGCGCTATTCGGTGCCGGTGCCGATCTCGTGCGTTCGGCGGCGCTGCTGCGGTTGGCGGTAAGCCGCAATGCGCCGGCCGGATTGCTATGCATCGGTGCGCGCCGTCCGGGAAAATTCCATGCCGGCCAGGGCACCGAACTATTGGGCTTCCTCGCCCGCGCGCTCGGCATCACCATCGCCGCATGGCTCGACCTGCCGGCGTAAAGGGCAGGCGCCCCCTTCCCCATTCCCTCCGGCCCGAGCCGGTTCCGCTGGTCCGCTTCGCCGCCTCGCAAGAGTTGGTCGAGGCGATTGCGTTATGGCAGGCATGGCTAACCGGTGAGCGGCGCGCATCACCGCACACCATCGCCGCCTATGGACGCGATCTCGCCGGCTTTCTCGATTTTCTCACCGCCCATCGTGGCGGCGTGCCGGGATTGGCGACGCTGGCCGCGCTTGAACCGGCCGACTTCCGCGCCTTCCTTGCGCGCCTCGCCCATGACGATGCCGCACGCGGTACAATGGCGCGTAAGCTTTCGGTCCTGCGCAGCTTCTTCCGCTTCCTCAACAAGCGGAAGATCGTCGCCAGCGGCGCACTGGCGGCAGTCAAGACGCCGAAGCTCAGCCGCGCCGTGCCCAAGGCGCTGACCGAAAGCGAAACCCGGGCGGTGCTCGAACGCGTCACGTTGCTCGACACGCGGCCGTGGATGGCGCGGCGCGACCTCGCGATTCTGATGCTGCTCTATGGCTGCGGTTTGCGCATTGCCGAAGCGCTGTCGCTGACACGCGGTGGGGCGCCGGAAGCCGCCGGCATGTTGCGCATTGTCGGCAAGGGCGGCAAGACGCGGCTGGTGCCGGTGCTGCCGGCGGTTGCCGAAGCGGTGCGCGATTATCTCGCCGTCTGCCCGATCGATCTCAAGCCCGACGATCCGCTATTCGTCGGCGCGCGCGGTCGCATGCTCAATCCGCGTCAAGTACAGGCGACCATGGCCAAGCTGCGCGGCGCGCTCGGCTTGCCGGAGCACGCGACACCGCACGCGCTGCGCCACAGCTTCGCAACCCATTTGCTCGCCGGCGGCGGCGATTTGCGCGCGATCCAGGAGCTGCTCGGCCACGCGAGTCTTTCGACAACGCAGCGCTATACCGCGATGGACCCGGCACGGTTGCTTGCCGTCTACGACCGCGCGCATCCGCGCGCCAGGGATTAGAGACCGCGGATCGCGAATAGCGCAGCGAGCGAGCCCGCTCCCATGGTGATGAACGCCAGGCCCCAGGCAAGATAGCTGGTGCCACCGCCGGCGAGATCGAGCACCAAGCCGACCGCCAGCGGCCCAACCACGCCGCCGCTGAAGCCCAAGACCGAATGGACCGCCAGCGTCGCGCCGCGCTGGCCTGCGGCGGCGCTGACGACAGCGCCGCCGGTGAGCGCCGCCGAATCCGCCATGATCAGCATCGAATAGAGGCAGCATAGCGCGGTCACGGCCCACACTGGCAGGCCGCTGCTGAAGCCGGCGGCGATCGACGCGAGAACCGATAGAATCGTGACGCGGCCGATGATGCGGCGCCGGTCGGCGCGTGCCGCGACTTCGGCACCGTAGATGCTCGACACCGTGCCGACCAGTACCGTCAAAGTCGACAGCCAGCTCGCGTTAGAAATGTCGCCGCTGCCGCCGCGCACACGATCGGCATAGATGAGATAGGCGTTGAGCCAACCACGCAGCGCGAACAACTCGAAAGTGTGACCGGCATAACCAAGGACGAATGCCATCGCGGCGCGGTTCTTGAACACCGGTCGGAAAGCGAGCCGGCGCAGCGCCGGAATTCCTGTTCGTACTGGCGGCGCCGGCGGCACCAACATCCAGATCAACGCAAAGGCTGCCAGCGAACCACCTGCCGCTCCCAGAAACGCCGTCTGCCAGCCGAGCCAATCGGTGACTTCGCCGGTGAAAGCGAACGAGAACGCCGTGCCGAAACTGAAACCGGCGGTGTAATACGCGATGTAGCGGCCCTGGCGTGGACCGTTGTAACAGTCGGTCAGCAGCTTGAGACCAGGCATATAAGTGCCGGCAAGCCCCATACCGGCGAAGCTGCGAATCACCGCCGCTGACCAGAAGCCGTGCGCCAGCAGCGCGTAGGCCACCGATGCAGCGCCGCCCAGGACCAGAGAGCCGAGATAGATCCGGCGTGGATCGACGTGATCGGTCGAGCCGACCAGCAATGGTACGGCGGCGACATAGCCGGCGAAGAACAGTGCGCTGATCCAACCGGCTTCGGTGTTCGAGAGACGCCACAGCGTCTCGAACTCGGGCAACAGCGCAGCGAAACTCGAGCTGCCGAGCATCCCAAGGATCGAGGTCGCGGTCAGAATGGCGATCAGCGCCTGCGGTGACGGACCCGGCGCCGGCAGATGCGCGTCAGATATGGATGGCGTGACCATCGACCGCGAGCGCCGCTTCCTTGACTGCCTCTTCGAGCGTCGGATGGGCGTGAACGGTGCGCGCTATGTCCTCGGCCGACGCGGCAAACTCCATCGCCAGCGCGGCCTCGCCGATCATCGTGCCGGCATCGGGGCCGATGATATGGACGCCGAGCACGCGATCGGTCTTGGCATCGGCGAGGATCTTGACGAACCCTTCGGTGAAGCCGTTGGCGCGGGCGCGCGCATTGGCGGAGAACGGGAACTTGCCGGTCTTATAGGCGGTCCCCGCTTGCTTGAGCTGTTCTTCGGTGCGGCCGACCGAGGCGACCTCGGGCCAGGTGTAAATCACCGCCGGAATGGCGTCGTAATCGAGCGACGACCGGCCGCCGGCGAGCATTTCGGCCAGCACCACACCCTCTTCCGACGCCTTGTGCGCCAGCATCGCGCCGGCAATGGCGTCGCCGATGGCGTAAATGCCAGAAACGTTGGTGGCAAACCGGCCATCGACTTTGATGCGGCCCTTGTCGTCGAGCGCCACGCCGGCGTCTTTGAGGCCGAGGCCGTCAGTATGCGGCACGCGGCCGACCGCAACCAGCACGATGTCGGCCTTGAGACTTTGGCGTGCGCCGCCCTTGGCCGGCTCGAGCACCAGCGCGGCGCCATCCTTGCCGGCCTTGGCTTCGACCACTTTGGTGCCGAGACGGAACTTGAACCCCTGCCGCTCGAGGCTGCGCAGCAATGCCGCCGACAGCTCGCCGTCCATGCCGGGTGTGACGCGATCGAGGAACTCGACCACGGTGACCTCGGCGCCCAGTCGTCGCCAGACCGAGCCCATCTCGAGCCCGATGTAACCGCCGCCGATCACCGCCAAGTGTTTCGGCACCGAAGCCAGCGCGAGCGCGCCGGTCGAGGTGACGATGCGTTGCTCGTCGACGACAATGCCCGGCAGATTGGCGCTGTCGGAGCCGGTCGCCAGGATGATCGCGTTCTTGGCGCCGAGCTCGCGCTGCCCGCCGCCATTGAGCGCGACCGTGACACGATCGCGTGCCGCGAGCCATGCCGTGCCCTTGACGTATTCGACCTTATTCTTGCGGAAGAGGAATTCGACGCCGCGTGTATTGTCAGTGACCACCTTGTCCTTGCGCGCCAGCATCGTCTTGAGGTCAAGAGTCACGCTTGCAACCTGAACGCCATGCGCCGCCAGTTCGTTCTGGGCGGCGGCGAAGCGCTCGGATGATTGCAGCAGCGCTTTGGACGGAATGCAGCCGATATTGAGGCAGGTGCCGCCGGGCGCATCCCGCTTGTCAACGCAGGCGACACTCATTCCGAGCTGTGCGGCGCGGATTGCCGCGACGTAACCGCCGGGTCCCGCACCGATGACGATGACGTCGAACGTGTCCGCCATCACTTAGACGCCGAACAGCAGACGTTCGGGGTCTTCGATGCATTCCTTGACGCGCACCAGGAAGGTGACGGCTTCGCGGCCGTCAACCAGCCGGTGGTCATAGCTCAGCGCCAGATACATCATCGGCCGCGCGACGATCTGACCGCCGACGACGACGGGCCGCTGCTGGATCTTGTGCATGCCGAGGATGGCGGATTGCGGCGGATTGAGGATCGGCGTCGACATCAGCGAACCGTAGACGCCGCCGTTGGTGATGGTGAACGTACCGCCCGATAGCTCCTCGAGCTTCAGCTTGCCTTCGCGGGCGCGCCGGCCGAGATCGCCGACCTGCTTCTCGATGTCGGCGAAGTCGAGGCGGTCGGCGTCGCGCACTACCGGCACGACCAATCCCTGCTCGGTGCCGACGGCGACGCCGATGTCGTAGTGGTTTTTGTAGATGATGTCATCGCCATCGATCTCGCCGTTGGCGGCCGGAATCTCCTTGAGCGCGACAATGCACGCCTTGACGAAGAACGACATGAAGCCGAGGCGGACGCCGTGCTTCTTTTCGAAGCTTTCGCGGTAGCGCTCGCGCAAGGCAATCACCGCGCTCATGTCCGCCTCGTTGAAAGTGGTCAACATGGCAGCGGTGTTCTGCGCTTCCTTGAGGCGCTCGGCGACGCGCCGGCGTAGCCGCGTCATGCGCACGCGCTCTTCGCGCGGACCGATTTCGCGCGGAACCGCCGTAACCGCTGCCGGCGCGAGTGCGCCTTTGTCGAGCGCCGCCAGCACGTCGCCTTTGGTCAAGCGGCCGTCGCGGCCCGACGGCGGAATACGCGCCGGTTCGACCTTGTTTTCTTCGACCAGCCGGCGCACCGCCGGACCCGAACGTTTGACCAGGTCAGAAGCCGGAACGGCCGCAGGAGCTGGCGTTGGCGCCGGTACCGACGGCTTTACGACCGCGGCCTTGACCGGCGGTGCGACAGCAGGTGCCGATTTGCCCTCGACTTTGGCGGCGGGCCTGGTCTTGCCGTTGCCTTCGGCGATGCGGCCGAGCACGCCGCCGACCGCGACGTTGCCGTCTTTCGGCACTAGCACTTCGGCCAACGTGCCGGCAGCCGGTGCATTGACTTCGAGCGTCACCTTGTCGGTTTCGAGCTCGACCAGCGGATCGTCGACTGCGACCGCATCGCCCGGCTGCTTGAGCCAGCGCGCGACCGTGGCTTCGGTGACGGATTCGCCGAGCGGCGGGACGATGATATCGGTCGCCATGACTCTCCTGCGGTCAGGGCGCGAGTGCTTCGTCGACTAGCCGCGCCTGTTCCGTCGTGTGGCGCTTCAATAGGCCGGTCGCGGTGGCAGCCGCTTCGGGACGGCCGACGTAGCGCGCGCGCTTCGCCTTGATGTCGAGCGAGCTTAGCGTCTTTTCGATGCGCCGGTCGACAAAGCTCCAGGCGCCCATATTCTCGGGCTCTTCCTGGACCCAGACGAATTCGGCGTTGCGATAGCGTGCCGCCTCTTCGTCGAGCGGCTTGGCCGGGAAGGGATAAAGCTGCTCGACCCGCAGGATGGCGATATCGTCGATCTTGCGTTCGCGCCGTTTGTGCAGCAGGTCGAAATAAACCTTGCCGCTGCACAACACGACGCGCCGTACCTGGCCGTCGGCGGCGAGCTTGTCGATTTCGCCGAAGACCCGGTGGAACGATGTGCGCGGTCCCATGTCCGTCAGCTTGGCGGCAACCTCGGGATTGCGCAGCAGCGACTTGGGCGTCATCACGATGAGCGGCTTACGGAAGTTGCGCCGCACCTGGCGGCGCAGCACGTGGAAATAATTCGCCGCCGTGGTCAAGTTGCAAACCTGGATATTGTCCTCGCCGCAGAGCTGCAAGAAACGCTCGAGCCGGCCCGACGAATGTTCCGGCCCCTGCCCTTCGTAGCCGTGTGGCAGCAACAGCACGATGCCCGACATCCGCAGCCACTTGGCCTCGCCCGAGGCAATGAACTGGTCGATGATGACTTGGGCGCCGTTGGCGAAATCGCCGAACTGCGCCTCCCACAGCACGAGCGAACGCGGATCGGCCAAGCTGTAGCCATATTCGAATCCGAGCACCGCCGCTTCGGACAGCGGGCTGTCGATGACCTCGAACTGCGCCTGGCCCTCGCGGATGTAGTTGAGTGGAACGTAGCGCTCCTCAGTCTCTTGGTCGAAAAACACGGCGTGGCGCTGCGAGAAGGTGCCGCGGCCGGAATCCTGTCCCGACAGGCGAACGCAGCTGCCTTCGGCCAAGAGCGTGCCGAACGCCAGCGCCTCGGCAGTGGCCCAATCGATCCCCTCACCTTTCTCGATCGTCTCGCGCTTGGCGTCGAGTTGGCGGGCGATCTTGCGATTGAGGTTGAAGCCCTGCGGCACGCGCGTCAGAGCGGCGCCGACGTCCTTGAGCAGCGGCAGATCGACCGCGGTCGTGCCGCGGCGGTCGTCGCTGGTGGCGATGGTGAAACCCTTCCACTCGCCTTCGAGCCAGTCCGCCTTGTTGGGCCGGTAACTCTTGGCCGCCTCGAATTCGCTTTCGAGCCGTGCCAGGAAAGCGCGCTCGATCGCCTCGGCGTCAGCTGCGCTGAGCAGCCCCTCGTCGACCAGCCGCTGGCGATAGATCTCGCGGGTCGTCGGATGTGCGGCGATCGTGCGGTACATCAGCGGCTGCGTGAACGCCGGCTCGTCGGTTTCGTTATGACCGTGTCGGCGATAGCAGAACATATCGACCACCACGTCCTTCTTGAAGCGGTGGCGGAATTCAGTGGCAATGCGCGCGACGTGCACGACCGCTTCGGGATCGTCGCCGTTGACGTGGAAGATCGGCGCCTGGATCGTCTTAGCGACGTCCGACGGGTAGGGGCCGGAACGCGCCTGGGCCGGGCTGGTGGTGAAGCCGATCTGGTTGTTGACGATGACGTGGATCGTGCCGCCGGTGCGGTAGCCCTTGAGCTCGCTGAGCTCGAGCGCCTCGGCGACCAGCCCCTGACCGGCGAAGGCGGCATCGCCGTGCATCAGCAAGCCGACGACTTCGTCGCGCGATTGATCGGCGCGCTGGCGCGGCTTGGCTCGGACCTTGCCGAGCGTCACCGGATTGACCGCCTCGAGATGCGACGGATTGGCGGTCAGCGACAGGTGTACGATATTGCCGTCGAATTCGCGGTCCGACGACGTACCGAGATGGTATTTGACGTCGCCCGAACCTTGCACGTCCTCGGGATTGGCCGAGTTGCCCTGGAATTCCGAGAACAAGGCGGCGTAGGGCTTGCCCATCATGTTGGTCAGCACGTTGAGCCGGCCGCGATGTGGCATGCCGATCACGAGCTCCTTCATGCCGAGCTGGCCGCCGCGTTTCAGAATCTGCTCAAGCGCAGGAATGAGCGCTTCGGCGCCCTCGATGCCGAACCGCTTGGTTCCGGTGTAGCGCTTGTCGAGGAACCGCTCCAAGAACTCGGCCTCAACGAGGCGCTCGTAGATCGTCCGCTTGCCGCGCTCGGTGAACTCAGTCTGGTTGCGCGGCACCTCGATGCGCGCCTGGATCCACTGGCGCTGCTCGAGTTCCTGGATATGCATGTATTCGACGCCGACATGGCCGCAATAGGTCGCGCGCAGCGCAACGAGCAGCTCGCGGATCGTCGCGGTCTCGAAACCAAGCAGATTGTTGACGAAGATCGGCCGGTCGTAATCCGCCTCGGTGAAACCGAAGGTCGCGGGGTCGAGATCGGGATGATAGGTACGGCGATCGAGACCGAGCGGATCGAGTTCGGCGATGAGATGGCCGCGTACGCGATAGCTGCGGATGAAATTCATCGCCCGGATCGAGTCGAGCGCCGCCTGGTGCACGTCGGCCGGCAACGCCGCTACCGTCGCCGGGATGGCGGGTGCCGCCAGATGGCCGTTGCCGAGCATCGCCGGGCGTTTCTCGCCCCAACCCGGCCCTTCCATTTCTTTCAGGAAAGCCCTGGGCTCCTCGCCGAGCTCCGCGAAGAAACCTTGCCAGCTTGGATCCACCGACTGCGGATCGGCCAGATACCGCCCGTAGAGCTCGGCGATGAACGCGGCGTTCTGGCCGTTCAGAAAGGTTTCGTTCACAAGTGGCGGCATGGTCCTCAACGCGATCCGGCGGGCTTCCGGCGATGACGGGAGACCCGCATCAGTTTTACCGGTTCAAACCTTAAATAAGATGACGGACGGAGGAACCCCAGCGTTGCGCCTTTCATGGCTGCCATGAACCTGTTGCGCGAAAATCCGCACGCGATTGTAAGGCGTTAGGCCTAGGCTTTGGCCTCCGCCAGGAGCTTCTTGGTGGCCTCGAGCAGGGCTTTGACAGCGCCGACTGACTTGTCGAACGCTACCCTCTCGTCGGCATTGAGGGCGATCTCGACGACGCGCTCGACCCCCTTGGCGCCGAGGACCACGGGCACACCGACATAAAGGCCTTTGACCCCATAAGGACCGTCGAGC
>JBAVMB010000510.1:0-2786 GCA_049689615.1 Allostellaceae bacterium | reverse complement strand
GCGCGGCTGTTCCGCGCGCAAACCGGCATGAGCTTCGGCGCCTGGCGCCAACAAGCGCGGCTGATGGCGGCGCTCGACCGCCTCGCCGCGGGCGAACCAGTCACGGCGGTCGCGCTCGATCTCGGCTATCAGAGCCCGAGCGCCTTTACCTGCATGTTTCGCCGCGCTCTCGGGGCGTCCCCGACGCGATACTTTGGCGAAGATTCGCGGTAAACTGGCCGCCCTAAACTCGCCACACTTGGTCGGCTACTTAGGGCACGCCATATTCTTTTGTCGATAAGAGGGGTCTTCGGTGGCCAATTCGATTGCTTTGGTTGATGACGACAAGAACATTCTGCAGTCGCTCTCGGTCGCGCTCGAGGCCGAGGGGTTTGCCGTGCGCACCTATAACGACGGCGCCGAGGCGCTCAAGGCGATGTCGGCGCAACCGGTCGATCTGGCGATTCTCGACATCAAGATGCCGCGCATGGACGGCATGGAATTGCTCGCCAATTTGCGCAAGCAAAGCGCAATGCCGGTCATTTTCCTGACCTCGAAAGATGATGAGGTCGACGAAGTGCTCGGTTTACGCATGGGCGCCGACGATTACATCAAGAAGCCGTTTTCCCAGCGCCTCCTGGTTGAGCGCATCCGCGCGCTGCTGCGCCGCGGCGAGATCGCCCGCGGTGGCGCTGACGCCCAAGCCGAGCCGGTCATCCAGCGCGGTGACCTGACGCTTGATCCGGGCCGGCACCAATGCACCTGGAAGACCCAGGATGTCGACCTGACGGTCACCGAATTCCTCATCCTGAAATCGCTCGCAATTCGGCCGGGCCACGTCAAAAGCCGCGATCAGCTGATGGACAGCGCTTACGGCGAGCACATCTATGTCGATGATCGCACCATCGACAGCCACATCAAGCGGTTGCGCAAAAAATTCAAGGTCGTCGACACCGATTTCGCTCAGATCGAGACTTTGTATGGCGTTGGATACCGTTACCGCGACCACTAATCCGCGCGACACCGCGGTCGTTGCCGAGCCGCGCGCGAAACCGCGCGCGCCCGCGACACCGCGGCCACGTTTCGGGGTACGCGCGCGTTGGCATCTGTCGCCGCTGACGCGCCGCATCCTGGCGGTCAACGTCATGGCGTTGGCGCTGCTCGGCATTGGCGTGCTGTATCTCGGCGAATACCAGGACAGTCTCGTCACCGCCACCATCGAATCACTCAAGACCCAGGCCGAGATCTTCGCCGCGGCGCTGGGCGAAGGCGCGGTCGATCAACAGCGTGCGGTGTTCAGGCTCGATCCGCAGCTGGCCCGCGAGATGATGCGGCGACTGGTCGAGCCAACCAAGACACGGGCGCGCCTGTTCGACGAGCACGGCAAGCTCATCGCCGACACCAACATTCTCGAAGGTCCGGGCGGCATGGTTCAGGTCAGCCAGCTGCCGGCACCCGATGCCAGCTTCTTTGAGCGGCTCACCGACACGGTCTATGGTGCCGTGATTGGCGCTTTTCCGTGGCAGCAGGGCTTTCCGCGCTATGTCGAGCCGACGACTGACAACGCCGATTCATATCCTGAAGCCGAGCAAGCGCTCGCCGGCGACGTAGCGCATAGTGTACGCACCCGCGGCAACGCCGGGCTGATCCTTACCGTTGCGGTGCCCGTGCAGCACTATCGCAAGGTGCTGGGCGCGGTGCAGCTGTCGATCGGCAGTCGCGACATCGAGAACGCAATCCGCTCAGTGCGCATCGAATTCATCAAGGTCTTTGCTTTCGCGCTCGGCGTTTCGGTGCTGCTGTCGATTTATCTTGCCGGCACGATCGCGCGGCCGATCCGGCGGCTTGCTGCTGCCGCCGAAGCTGTCCGCCGCCGTCCGGCGCGCGAGGCGGCGATCCCCGATCTTACCGCGCGACATGACGAGATCGGCGATCTGTCGGGCGCATTGCGCGAAATGACCGCCGCGCTGTGGCAACGCGTCGGCGCGATCGAACGGTTTGCCGCCGACGTAGCGCACGAGATCAAGAATCCGCTGACGTCGCTCAAGAGCGCGATCGAAACTGCCAGCCGCATCAACGACCGCGAGAAGGAACGCAAGCTGCTGGCGCTCGTGCTCGAGGATGTGACGCGCCTCGATCGCCTGATCTCCGATATTTCCGACGCCTCGCGGCTCGATGCCGATCTGGCACGCGATGATTTCGTGCCGGTGCCGCTCGGCAAGCTGCTGGCGACCCTGGTGCAGGTGAATGAGGCGGCCGCCAAAGAAGACTCGCCGCGGTTGCTGTTGTCGCTGCCGGGCGAACCTGGCACGCCGGCCGGCGATCTGCCGGTACCCGGCATCGAGGGCCGCCTCGTCCAGGTCTTTCGCAATCTGATCGCCAACGCCGTCTCGTTCAGTCCGCCGGGCAGCGCCATCCGGATCGGAGCGCGCCGCGATGGCCGCGACGTCGTCGTGACTGTGGACGATCAGGGCCCGGGCATTCCCGAAGGCAAATTCGCCGCGATCTTCGAGCGGTTCTATTCCGAACGGCCGCGCGGCGAGAAATTCGGCACCCATTCGGGTCTCGGCCTGTCGATCTCGAAGCAGATCGTCGACAATCACCGCGGCCAGATCTGGGCCGAAAATCGCACCGACGATCGCGGCCAAGTGCTCGGTGCCCGATTTGTCGTCCGCCTGCCGGCGGTTTAAGTCGCGGACCCATATTGCCCTGCAACATGCGGGGCTTCAGTCAAGCCCCTTTAATCATCCAAATCCGATAATATCTCTTTCTTTTCAATGGTTAGAGGCATGTCAATGGTTTGGTGC
>JBAVMB010000509.1:0-2153 GCA_049689615.1 Allostellaceae bacterium | reverse complement strand
CGCGCGGCCTGCTGCATCATCTTTTCACGCGGATCTATTTCGGCGGCGAAAGCCTCAATGCGAGTGATCCGGTGCTGACATCAGTGGATGATCCGGCGCGGCAAAAAACGCTGATCGCCATGTCTGGCGGCAAGGTCAATGGCGCGGCGGTGTGGCGCTTTGATGTCGCGCTGCAAGGCAAGGGCGAGACGGTTTTCTTCGATTTCTGACGCGGCCACGCTTCGGGGGAGGAATGGCGGTCAATCCAGCGGACTCGGCGATCTACGGCGCGCTCTTCGGCAGCGACGCGATGCGTGCGCTGTTCTCCGACGAGCGCCGCTTGCAGACAATGCTCGACGTCGAGGCGGCGCTGGCGCGCGTCGAAGCCCGGCTTGGAATCATTCCGAAAGGTGTCGCCGCGGCGATCGCCAGGGCGGCGAAGGTGGCCAATCTCTCGCTTGCCGAAATTGCCAAGGGCACGGCGCTGATCGGCGTGCCAGCGGCGGCGGTCGCCAAGGCACTCGGCCGCGCTGCTGGCGGCGACGCGCCGCGTTACGTGCATTGGGGCGCGACCAGCCAGGATATCGTCGACACCGCGCTGATCCTGCAACTACGCGACGCGCTCGATCTGATCGAGCGCGACCTCAAATCGGTAGGCGACGCGCTGGCGACACAAGCCCGGAAGCATCGCGGCACGGCGATGGCCGGCCGCACCTACCTTCAGCAGGCGCTTCCAATCACTTTCGGTTACAAATGCGCGATCTGGCTGGCGCCGTTGGCGCAGCATCGTCGCCGGCTGGCGGAACTGCGCAGCCGCCTGCTTATCGTCCAATTTGGTGGCGCCGTCGGCACGCTGGCGTCGCTCGGTGCGAAAGGCCGCGTCGTCACCGAAGGCCTGGCGCGCGAGCTCGACCTCGCGCCGCCGCTGTCGCCTTGGCACGCCAATCGCGAAACATTGGCTGAAACCGCCGCTGTGCTCGGCCTGATTTGCGGCAGCCTCGCCAAATTCGCCACCGACGTCATTCTGTTGAGTCAGACCGAAGTCGCCGAAGCCGGCGAGCCGGCCGAGGACGGCCGCGGCGGTTCGAGCACCATGCCGCAGAAGCGCAATCCAGTGGCCAGCGCCTATATCGTCGCCTGCGCGCGCGGCGTGCATGCGCTGGTGCCGCTGATGTTCCAGGCGCTGGCGGGCGATCACGAACGCTCGACCGGCGCGTGGCAAAGCGAACCGTTGGCGCTGCCGCAGATTTGCTTGCTGACTTCGGGTGCGTTCCAGCATGCGAAGGGCATCGCCAAAGGCCTGCGCGTCGACGCCGCGGCGATGCGGCGCAATCTCGATGCGACCCACGGATTGATCGTCGCTGAAGCGGTGATGATGGCGCTCGCCGAGTCGGCCGGGCGCGACACGGCGTACGATCTGGTGCAACGCGCCAGCCGCACGGCACTGGCGCGCAGCCGGCCGCTCAGCGAGGTGCTGGCCAAGGATCCGGCGGTAACCGCGCATCTCGACGCCAAGACAATCGCCCAGCGCACCGATCCGGTGCGCTATCTCGGTGAGGCCAAGGCCGTGATTGATCGCGTGCTCGCCGCCTGGCGCGCGGCGGCGTCGGCAAAATAAAAGGACGGCTCCAAGGCGGAGCCGTCCAATCGAAGAACCCGAAAAGAGAACCGGACTAAGCGAACCCGAGCGGTTCGATTAGAACAGCTTGTGCTTGATCCACGCTGCGGCGCCCGGAATGGCGACGCCGAGGAGGGCGAGGGTCGACGGCTCCGGAACCGGAGTACCGCCGCCGCCACAACCCCAGGAACAGCCACCGCCGCCGCCGTACCACGCGAATGCGGGGGCGGTGACGAGGGCGATGCCGGCAGTCATGACGGCAAGACGGACGATATGCGACAGGCGAACGGACATCGAAACACTCCTTATTTCTTATTGGGCCGCTTTTTAGGTGCGGCGGAGCAAGAAGTACTGCATTTCCCGAAAACTACAAGAAATATCAAATAAAAATCAAATATTAATTAACTATACATCATGTATAAGCGTTAATATCTCTTAGTATTACTTCCATTTCTTCGAGGAAACGCCAAGTATTTCGCCATTTTGACTAAAGGCGGCGCATGACTATACTTACCGCAAATTAGGGTTTGCAGAAATAAACCACGAGGGAGAGTTG